>NZ_CAXFDV010000617.1:0-3808 GCF_964001545.1 uncultured Aquincola sp. | reverse complement strand
GCGCCGGGCTTGGGCGACTTGCTGGCGCGCAGGTGGGCCAGCACTTCATGGCCGGGCAGCACGCGCTCGACCAGCGCCTCCACCGCGCCGCCGGTGTCCTTGACGCCCAGCAGGCGCGCCTTGATCACGGCGGTGTCGTTGAAGACCAGCAGGTCGCCGGCGCGCAGCAGCTGCGGCAGGTCACGGAACTGGCGGTCGATGGGCATGAGCCCGGTGCCGTCGAGCAGGCGCGAAGCGCTGCGTTCGGCGGCGGGGTGTTGCGCGATGAGTTCGGGCGGCAGCTCGAAGTCGAAATCGCTGAGCGTGAAACGGCGGTTCTGGAGGGGCATGGGCTGCAGGCTTCACCGGCCTGTAGAGAGTGCAGGGCGGCACAATTGTTCCATGCCACCAGCCGCCGAACGAGCGACGACAGACACAGCCCCACGCGCGGCCCCGGCGCTGTCGGCGCCGCAGCGGGCCCTGCACAAGCTGGGCCTCAAGCGCGACATCGACCTGGCCCTGCACCTGCCGCTGCGCTACGAGGACGAAACCCGCAACATCCCCATCGGCCAGGCGCGTGAAGGCGGCACCGTGCAGGTGGAAGGCGTGGTGCTGGAGCACCGCGTGGAAACCCGCCCGCGCCGCCAGCTGGTGGTGCGCATGGCCGACGACAGCGGCGAGCTGACGCTGCGCTTTCTGCACTTCTACCCCTCGCAGCAAAAGGCCATGCCCGTGGGCCAGCGCGTGCGGGTGCGCGGCGAGCTGCGGGTGGGCTTTTTCGGCAAGGAGATGGTGCACCCCGCGGTGAAGGCCGTGACCGAAGACACCCCGCTGGCCCAGGCGATGACGCCGGTGTACCCGGCCAGCGCCCAGCTGCCGCAGGCCTACCTGCGCAAGGCGGTAGCGGGCGGCCTGCAGCGCGCCGCGCTGGGCGAAGTGCTGCCGCCCGAGGTGCTGCCGCCCGGCCTGCCCACGCTCAAGCAGGCGCTGCAGCTGCTGCACCACCCCACGCCGCAGACGCCCATCGCCGCGCTGGAAGACCGCAGCCACCCCGCCTGGGAACGGCTGAAGTTCGAGGAGCTGCTGGCCCAGCAGCTGAGCCAGCTGGAAGCCAAACGCGAGCGCGCCCGGCTGCAGGCGCCGGCCCTGAAGGCCGAGCCCGGCGGGCTGCCCGAGCGCTTGCTGGCCGCGCTGCCCTTTTCCCTCACCGGTGCGCAGCACCGGGTGTGCGAAGAGATCGCCGCCGACCTGGCACGGCCGCAGCCCATGCACCGGCTGCTGCAGGGCGACGTGGGTTCGGGCAAGACGGTGGTGGCCGCGTTGGCGGCGGCGGTGGCCATCGGCGCCGGCTGGCAGTGCGCGCTGATGGCGCCCACCGAGCTGCTGGCCGAGCAGCACTTCCGCAAGCTGGTGCAGTGGCTGGAACCGCTGGGCATTCGTGTGGCCTGGCTCAGCGGCAGCCGCAAGGGCAAGGCGCGGCAGCAGATGGTGGACATGGTGGCCTCCGGCGAAGCCGGGCTGGTGGTGGGCACCCATGCCGTCATCCAGCAGGACGTGAACTTCCATCGCCTGGGCCTGGCCATCGTCGACGAGCAGCACCGCTTCGGCGTGGCGCAGCGGCTGGCGCTGCGCTCCAAGCTGGAAGCCAGCACGCTGGAGCCGCACCTGCTGATGATGAGCGCCACGCCGATTCCGCGCACGCTGGCGATGACCTACTTCGCCGACCTGGCGGTGAGCACCATCGACGAACTGCCGCCGGGCCGCACACCGGTGCTGACCAAGGTGTTTGCCGACGGCCGCCGCGACGAAGTCATCGCCCGCATCGCCGACGAGGTGGAGGCCGGCCGCCAGGTGTACTGGGTGTGCCCGCTGATCGAGGAATCGGAAGCGCTGGACCTGCGCAACGCCACCGAAACCCATGCCGAGCTGTGCGCCGCCCTGCCCGGCCGCAGCGTGGGCCTGCTGCACGGCCGCATGCCGGCGGCCGACAAGGCGGCGGTGATGGCCGAGTTCAGCGCCGGCCGCATGCAGGTGCTGGTGGCCACCACCGTCATCGAGGTGGGCGTGGACGTGCCCAATGCCAGCCTGATGGTGATCGAGCATGCCGAGCGCTTCGGCCTGTCGCAGCTGCACCAGCTGCGCGGCCGGGTCGGCCGCGGCGCGGTGGCCAGCATCTGCGTGCTGCTGTACACCGGGCCGCTGTCGCCCTCGGGCAAGGCGCGGCTCAAGGCCATGGCCGGCACGAATGACGGCTTCGAGATCGCGCGGCTGGACCTGGAAATCCGTGGCCCCGGCGAATTCATGGGCGCCCGCCAGAGCGGCGATGCGCTGTTGCGCTTTGCCGACCTGGCGCAGGACGCGCCGCTGCTGGAACAGGCGCGCGAAGCCGCCGCGCTGCTGTTCAGCCGCCATCCGGCCGCCGCCCGCGCCCACCTGGAACGCTGGCTGGCCACCCGCGCCGAGTACCTCAAGGCCTGATCGCCGGCCCGGTGACAGGCCTGCTTGCATTTGCCGACAATGCGGCCATGACCCTGACCGAACTGCGCTACATCGTCGCCGTCGCCCGAGAGAAGCATTTCGGGCGCGCGGCCGAAGCCTGCTTCGTGTCGCAGCCCACGCTGTCGGTGGCCATCAAGAAGCTGGAAGAGGAGCTGGACGTCAAGCTCTTCGAGCGCGGCACCAACGAAGTGAGCGTCACCCCGCTGGGCGAAGCCATCGTGCGCCAGGCGCAGTCGGTGATCGAGCAGGCCGCCGCCATCAAGGACATCGCCAAGCGCGGCAAGGACCCGCTGAACGGCCCGCTCAAGCTGGGCATCATCTACACGATCGGCCCCTACCTGCTGCCCGAGCTGGTGCGCCACGCCATCGAGCTGACGCCGCAGATGCCGCTGATCCTGCAGGAGAACTTCACCGCCAAGCTGGTGGACATGCTGCGCACCGGCGAGCTGGACTGCGCCATCATGGCCGAGCCCTTCCCCGACACTGGCCTGGCCGTGGCCCCGCTGTACGACGAGCCCTTCACCATCGCCGTGCCCAAGGGCCACCCGCTGGCCAAGCGCAGCAGCGTGGGCGCCGATGAGTTGAAGCGCGAGACCATGCTGCTGCTGGGCACCGGCCACTGCTTCCGCGACCATGTGCTGGAGGTGTGCCCCGAATACGCCCGCTTTTCCAGCGACGCCGAGGGCATCCGCAAGAGCTTCGAAGGCAGCTCGCTGGAGACCATCAAGCACATGGTGGCCTCGGGCATGGGCGTGACGGTGGTGCCTCAGCTCTCGGTGCCGCGCGAGACCACCGGCGGGCTGGTGACCTACGTGCCCTTCGAGCCGCCGGTGCCGACGCGCCGGGTGGTGCTGGCCTGGCGCCGCACCTTCACCCGCTACGAGGCCATCGCCGCCCTTCGCAATGCGGTGTACGCCTGCCAGCTGGATGGGGTGACGCGGCTGACGGCTTGACCGGCGATCCGACCGTCATCGATAGTCTCAATCGATGGCTTTGCCACTGTTGATTGGCTCAAGCGCCATACGGCCGCTATCGTTGAGACAAATTCTGAGGAGCCCGTCATGCGCAAAGTCCGTCTGTCCCTCGGCCTGGCCGTCAACCTGGGTGGCATGGCCGCCGCCTTCCACTGGCTGGCCGGCGCGCTGCTGCACTGACAAGAGCGCGTAGAGTCGCTGCGCTACAGTCGTCCGTTACATCTTCAGGAGTGCATCGCATGAGCAAGAACAAGGGCAAGGACAAGTCGCCAGGCAGCGTGTCTGCACCGGTCATCCAGATCGGCATCAGCCCCGAAGACCGCGCCGCGATCGCCGGTGGCCTGTCCAAGCTGCTG
>NZ_CAXFDV010000616.1:0-7763 GCF_964001545.1 uncultured Aquincola sp. | reverse complement strand
GCGCAGCCAGCCGGCCCTTGGCCGCACTCCGGCATCATCCGTGCCATGTCCTGGATAGACACCCATGTGCACCTGGATGCACCCGAATTCGACGCCGACCGGCCGCAGGTGGTGGCCCGTGCCCGGGCGGCGGGCGTGCCCCTGCTGGTGCTGCCGGCCATCCTGGCGAAGCATTTCGACACCGTGCGCCAGCTGGCGCATGAACACGGCTTGGCTTATGCGCTGGGCATCCATCCGCTGTACGTGGGCCAGGCGGCCGACGACGAGCTGGACCAGCTGGCCGAGCAGCTGCGCCGCCATGCCGGCGACCCGCGCCTGGTGGCGGTGGGCGAGATCGGGCTCGACCTCTTCGTGCCCGGCCTGGACCTGGCCCGGCAGGAGCACTTTTATGCCGCGCAGCTGAAGCTGGCGCGTGAGGCCGGCCTGCCGGTGATCGTGCATGTGCGCCGCTCGGCCGACCTGCTGCTCAAGCACCTGCGCCGCATCGAAGGGCTGGGCGGCATCGTGCATGCGTTCAATGGCAGCGATGCGCAGGCCGGCCACTTCATCGACCGCGGCTTTCGCCTGGGCTTTGGCGGCGCGATGACCTATGAGCGGGCGCGGCAGATCCGTCACCTGGCGGCCAGCGTGCCGGCGCATGTGCCGGTGCTGGAGACCGACGCACCCGACATTCCGCCGCATTGGATCTACCGCACCGCCGAGGCGCGGGCGCAGGGCGAGACCACCGGCCGCAACGAGCCGGCCGAGCTGCCGCGCATCGCGCAGACGCTGGCCGGGCTGCGCGGCTGGACGCTGGAAGAGACCGCCCGCCGCACCGCCGACAATGCCCGTGCGGCGCTGCCGCGGCTGGCGGCGCTGGCCGCATGACGGCCGCGCCGCCGCTGCTCACCGGCCTGGGCCCGGTGATCGCCCCGCACACCCGGCTGGTGGTGCTGGGCAGCTTTCCGGGCGCCCGCTCGCTGGCCGAGCAGCAGTACTACGCCCATCCCCGCAACCATTTCTGGCCGATCCTGTCGGCGCTCTGGGAGATCGACCTGCGATCCATGCCTTACCAACAACGCCTGGCCGAGCTGCTGCAGCGCGGCCTGGGCCTGTGGGACGTGTACGCCGGCTGCCGCCGTGAAGGCAGCCTGGACAGTGCCATCGAAGATGCCCGGCCCAACGACCTGGCCGGCCTGCTGCGCCAGGCACCGGGGCTGCGCGGCATCGCCCACAACGGCGCTGAATCGGCCCGCTCGATGCGGATGACCGGCGCGCTGGGCCTGCCGGTGTGGCGGCTGCCTTCCACCAGCCCGGCCAACGCGGCCTGGTCGTTCGAGCGCAAGCTGGCGGCCTGGCGCGAGGCTTTCGTGGCCACCGGGGTGGCGGCATGAGTGCGGAGCACCACGACCCCAGCCTGCCCGAGGTCACGCTGTCGGAGCTGGACGGCGTGCGCTACCTGCACCTCGATTCCATCTGGGTGCAGGGCGCGATGCGCATCAACAAGCCGCGTGTGCTGGAGCTGGAATACATCCAGCGCATGATGGCCTGGATGCTGTGGCGCCCCGCCGCCGAGTTGACGCAGGGCCATGCGGTGCAGCTGGGCCTGGGCGCGGCGGCCATCACCCGCTTTTGCCACCAGGTGCTGCGCATGCGCACCACCGCGGTGGAGCTGAACCCGGCCGTCATCGCCGCCTGCCGCATGCGCTTTCGGCTGGGCGCCGACGACGAGCGGCTGACGGTGCTCAACCAGGACGCCGGCGCCTGGGTGCGCGACCCGGCCAACGCTCAAACGGTGGACGTGCTCAACGTCGACCTCTACGACCACGAGGCCGCCGCGCCGGTGCTGGACGACGCCGGCTTTTACGCCGCCTGCCACCGTGTGCTCAACCACGGCGGGCTGATGACGGTGAACCTGTTCGGCCGCGATGCCAGCTTCCTGGCCAGCGCCGAGCGCATCGCCGCCGCCTTCGGCCGCGACCAGGTGTGGAGCCTGCGCCCCACGCGCGAAGGCAACACCGTGGTGGTGGCCGCACGCGGCGTGGTGGTGCCGGGGCGTGAAGAGCTGATCGCCCGCGCCGATAACATCGAGAAGCGGTACGGCCCGCTGGGCGTTCCGGCCCGCAAGTGGCTGCGCATGGCGCGCCCGCTGCCTGTTCCCGCGAACTGAAAGCACCCGCGTCCCATGTCACCTGCTGCCTCTCCGTCCCTCGGCGCTGCCGCGCGCCAGTCGCCGGCCGACCTGCCCGCCGGCCGGCTGGAGTGGCGGCCGCTGCTGCAGTGGCTGGTGGCTGACGGCTGGATCACCACCGACGATGCCGAGCGGGTGGAGCGCCGTTTCGGCGCCGGCGACAGCCGCCAGCATCCGCTGGTGCGGCTGGGCGGTGCTGGCCTGGTGCGCCAGGGCAGCGGCAAGCCGCTGGACGCCGAGGCGCTGACCGAATGGCTGGCCAGCCACCTGGGCCTGCCTTATGTGCGCATCGATCCGCTGAAGGTGGACGTGGGCCGCGTGGCCGACGTGATGTCCATCCACTATGCCGAGAGCCGGCGCGTGCTGCCGCTCAACGTGGGCCTGGTGGAAGTGACCGTGGCCACCAGCGAGCCGCTGGACACCTCCTGGGTGGCCGAGATCGAAGGCCACACCCGCAAGAAGATCCGCCTGGTGCTGGCCAACCCGGTGGAGGTGCAGCGCTACACCACCGAGTTCTTCACGCTGGCCCGCTCGGTCAAGGCGGCGGCCAAGAGCGGCGAGACCTCGGCGATTGCCAGCTTCGAGCAGCTGGTGGAGCTGGGCAAGGCCAACAAGCAGCTCGATGCCAACGACCAGGGCGTGGTGCAGGTGGTCGACTGGCTGTGGCAGTACGCCTTCGACCAGCGCGCCAGCGACATCCACCTGGAGCCGCGGCGCGACATGGGCGCCATCCGCTTTCGCATCGACGGTGTGCTGCACACCGTCTACCAGCTGCCGGTGCAGGTGATGAGCGCGATGACCGCGCGCATCAAGCTGCTCGGCCGCATGGACGTGGTGGAGCGCCGCCGCCCGCAGGACGGCCGCATCAAGACCGTGCGGCCCGAGGTGGGCGGCCAGCCCGGCGGCGAGGTGGAAATGCGCCTGTCCACGCTGCCCACCGCCTTCGGCGAGAAGATGGTGATGCGCATCTTCGACCCCGACACCGTGGTCAAGAGCATCGAGGCCTTGGGCTTCGGCGCCCACGATGCGCAGCGCTGGCAGGAGCTCACCGGCCGCTCGCACGGCATCATCCTGGTCACCGGGCCCACCGGCAGCGGCAAGACCACCACGCTGTATTCCACGCTCAAGAAGCTGGCCACCGACGAGGTCAACGTCTGCACCGTGGAAGACCCGATCGAGATGGTGGAGCCCGCCCTCAACCAGACGCAGGTGCAGCCGGCGCTGGACCTGGGCTTTGCCGAAGGCCTGCGTGCGCTGATGCGGCAGGACCCGGACATCATCATGGTGGGCGAGATCCGCGACCTGGCCACCGCCGAGATGGCCATCCAGGCCGCGCTCACCGGCCACCTGGTGTTCAGCACCCTGCACACCAATGACGCGGCCAGCGCCATCACGCGGCTGGCCGACCTGGGCGTGCCGCCGTACCTGATCAGCGCCACCGTCGTCGGCGTGCTGGCGCAGCGGCTGGCGCGCACGCTGTGCCCGGCCTGCAAGGTGCGCGACGAAGACGTGAGCCGCGAGATGCTGGACGCCGCCGCCCAGCCCTGGCGGCTGAAGGGCGCGGTGCGCGCCTACCGGCCGGTGGGCTGCCTGGAATGCCGCATGACGGGCTTTCGCGGCCGCGCGGGTCTGTATGAGCTGATGGTGATGAGCGATGCCGCCCGCGCCGCCGTGCACCCGGTGCTGGACGCCGCCACGCTGCGCCGCCAGGCACTGGCCGACGGCATGCACCCGCTGCGCCTGGCCGGCGTGATGAAGGTGGCCGACGGCAGCACTACGATTGAAGAGGTGCTGCGCACCACGCCCCGCTGGAGCGAAACCGGCTGAGCTTTTAGGGGCGGGCCCTGGGCACGGCCGCGGCGAGCGGTACATACTCAGGACGCATGCCCAGCGCCGATGTCAGCCCCCCTGGCAGCACCGGGGTCCATCCTTCGCAGCCGACCCCGCCGCCGCCGCCCGAGGTCTCCGCCCAGGTGACCACCGAGCAGTTGCGCATGCTGTTCTCGCACCTGGTGCCGGGCATGCTGGTGGGCACGTTGTTCGCCATGGTGCTGGCCGCCTACGTCTCCAGCCGTGTCGATGAACGGCTGGTGTGGATCTGGGTGGCGCTGAAGGTCGGCATCGTGCTGCCCCGCATCGCCCATGCGCAGTGGTTCAAGCTCAAGGGCCGGCCCGGCACCGAAGCCTGGGTGCGCTCGACCGTGCTGCTGCTGGCGCTGGATGGCGCGGTGTGGGGGCTGGGCGCGGCCTACATGGTGCGCACGCCCTACACGGCCCTGGTGGCCCTGACCTCGGCCAGCATCTGCAGCGTGGCGGCCGTGGCCACCTTCGGGCTGCAGGTGCGGCTGCAGGCCACCATGGCCTATGTGCTGCCGATGATCCTGCCCACCGCGCTGTCGCTGCTGTCGCGCGGCGACCAGATCGGCTGGACCGGCGGCGTCGGCCTGCTGATGCTGCTGGCCCTGCTGCTGGCCACCGCGCGCCGGTCGGAGCTGCGGCTGGCCGAGATGTTCCGCCTGCGCTTTCTCAATGCCCGCATCGCCGAAGAGCGTGCGCTGGCGCTGGCACTGGCCCAGCGCGAAAGCCGCGTCAAGACGCGATTTCTGGCCACCATGAGCCATGAGCTGCGCACGCCGCTGCACGGCATCCTGGGGCTGGCGCGCATGCTGGCGGCCGAGCAGGCCGACCCGCAGCTGCGCCACCGGCTGGGCCTGATCGAACACTCGGGCGAACACCTGCTGCAGATCATCAACGACCTGCTCGACCTCTCGCGCATCCAAGCCGGCCGGGTGGAACTGCGGCCGGCGCCGTTCTACCTGCTGGCCGAGCTGGAGGAGCTGGTGGACATTTATGTGGTGCGCTGCCAGGAGCGTGGCCTGCAGTTCCGCGCGCAGCTGGACGTCGACCCCGAAGACCAGGTGCTGGGCGATGCCACGCGGCTGCGGCAGGTGCTGCACAACCTGCTGGGCAATGCCGTGAAGTTCACCGAAGCAGGCGAGGTGGTGCTCACGGCGCGCCTGGGCACCGACGGCCTGCAGGTCAGCGTGCGCGACAGCGGGCCGGGCATTGCCGAGGCCGACCTGCCGCATGTGTTCGATGCCTTCACCCAGGTGCGGCGGCCGGGCACGGTGGCCGGTGCCGGCGTGGGTCTGGGCCTGAACATCGCACGCGAGATCACCCATGCCATGCGTGGCCAGCTGCAGTGCCGCAGCCAGCTAGGCGTGGGCACGGTGTTCGAGCTGTCGCTGCCGTTGACGCCATTGCAGGTGGCGCCGGCGCATGCGGCCAATGACGAGGCGCCGCTGCCTGCCCACCTGCCGCAGCGTGTGCTGCTGGCCGAGGACAACGAGGTCAATGCGATGCTGGCCGAGGCCATGCTGCGCCGCCTGCGCTGCCAGGTGCAGCATGTGCGTGACGGCCAGGCGGCCGTGGCCGCCGCCGGCCCCACCGACGAACGGCCCGACCTGGTGCTGATGGACTGCCAGATGCCGCTGCTCGATGGCGTGGAGGCCACGCGCCGCATCCGCGAGGCTGAACGGCAGGGCGGCTTGCGGCGGGTGCCGGTGGTGGCGCTCACAGCCAACAGCGCCCAGGAAGACCGCGAGCGCTGTGCCGAGGCCGGCATGGACGCCTTCTTGAGCAAGCCCTTCACCGAAGAAGAGCTGCGGGCGGTGATGGCCGCGGTGATCGGCGGCCGGCCTTCGCTGCCCGGCTGGGGCGGTTGACCGGGGCGGTGGATCAGGCGGCCAGCGCGCAGCGGGTTTCTTGCGCGATGGGCTCCGGCTGCGGCTGCAGCTGCAGGTCGGGGTGCTGCTGCTCGATCATGAAGTCGTAGAAGGGGTGCTGCATGGCCTGCCAGTCGGCACGGGCGGTGCGCACGTTGAAGGCCAGCACCCGGTGCGGCAGGTTGCCCGCATGCGGCAGCGGCACCATCTCGCCCTTGGGCAGCGCATCGGTGAAGCCCAGGCGTTGGTAGCCGCGCACCAGGCTCGGCAGGCGGGCGCCGATCACCAGCCATTCCACGCCACGTTCCAGGGCCGTCACGTACACGGCCTTCATCAGCGCCAGCTTGATGGCCGGGTCGTCATGGCCGGGCAGCACGGCCAGCCGCGTGATCTCGGCATTGCGGCTGCCCAGGTAGGCCGGGGGCAGGGCGGTGCTGGCTTCGATGGCCAGCGGCTGGTGGTGGTTGGTGGCCAGCCGCACGGTGCCGATGGCTTCGCCCGTGGCCTTGGACCAGGCCACGAACACCACCACGCCGGGCTGGCGATCGAGTTCATCGGGCTCGCACCACAGGCTCAGCACATGGGGCAATCGCCTGCCATAAGCAGTGGCACGTACCGCGCAGGCGGCGCGCAGTTCGGCTTCGTTGGCCACGGGGCGGAGCGTGAAGTGCAGCAGATGGGTGCGCATGGCAAGGTGACGATAACGGTGGGGATGCCATCAGTTTCGGCTGCGCCCGACGGCGTCTAAACCGTTGTCAATGCATGTTTCCACGGCCAGGTCCGCGGACCGCTTCGGCGGCCGCCCGTGCTACCCGGTTACGTGGAATCCACAGCGGTCGGCTAGACCCCCCTGCCTAGAATTCGGCGCCATCAACGCATCGCAAGGAGACAGCGTGAAGATCAAGAGCCAGAAAGACTTCTGGTCGGGGCTGATGTTCGTCGTGGTCGGCATCGGCTTTGCCTGGGGGGCGACCAACTACAGCTTCGGTGCTTCGGCACGGCCCGGTCCGGGCTACTTCCCCTTCGGCCTGGGCATCCTGATGGCCATCCTTGGCGCCGTCGTGCTGTTCCAGGCGCTCACCATCGAAACCGAGACCGGCGACCCCATCGGCGCCTGGGCCTGGAAGCCGCTGGCCATCGTGGTCGGTGCCGTGGCCGCCTTCGGCTGGCTGCTGCCGCACATGGGCATGGTCATCGCGCTGCCGCTGCTGGTCATCATCTCGGCCGCGGCCAGCGACGAGTTCCGCCTGCGCGAGGCGCTCATCAACGCCGTCGTGCTCACCGTGTTTTCCTGGCTCATCTTCATCAAGGGGCTCAGCCTCGTGATTCCGCTGTGGCCTTCCTTCATGGCTTCCGGCGGCTGAGGCATCTCTCATGGATCTGTTGACCAATCTCTCCACAGGCTTCGCGGTCGCCTTCACGATCGAGAACCTGCTGTACGCCTTCGGTGGCGCGGTGCTGGGCACCTTGATCGGCGTGCTGCCGGGCCTGGGCCCGGTGGCCACCATCGCGATGCTGCTGCCGTCGGTCTATGCCCTCGACGCCACGCCGGCGCTGATCATGCTGGCCGGCATCTATTACGGCGCGCAGTACGGTGGCTCGACCACCGCCATCCTGATCAACGTGCCGGGTGAATCCAGCTCGGTGGTCACCGCCATCGACGGCTACCAGATGGCGCGGCAGGGGCGGGCAGGGTCCGCGCTGGCCGCAGCCGGCCTGGGCTCGTTCTTCGCCGGTTGCGTGGGCACCGTGGTCATCGCGGCCTTCGCGCCGCCGCTGACCGAGCTGGCCTTCAAGTTCGGCCCGGCCGAGTACTTCAGCCTGATGGTGCTGGGCCTGATCGGCGCGGTGGTGCTGGCTTCGGGCTC
>NZ_CAXFDV010000615.1:0-5938 GCF_964001545.1 uncultured Aquincola sp. | reverse complement strand
GCGCCGCGATGGCATCCACCAGCTTGTCCAGGCTGTCGCAGCTCAGCTCGATGTCGAAGACGTCGATGCCGGCGAACTTCTTGAACAGCACACCCTTGCCTTCCATCACCGGCTTGGCGGCCAGCGGGCCGATGTTGCCCAGGCCCAGCACCGCGGTGCCGTTGGTGACCACGGCCACCAGGTTGCCGCGCGAGGTGTAGCGGAAGGCATTGGCCGGGTCGGCGACGATCTCTTCACACGCGGCGGCCACGCCGGGCGAGTAGGCCAGCGCCAGGTCGTGCTGGTTCACCAGTTGCTTGGTGGGAACGACGGCGATCTTCCCGGGCGTGGGGAACTCGTGGTACTCGAGTGCTGCACGGCGAAGTTCGGCGCGTTTCTCTTCCTGGCTGGGCATGGCTTTGTAGTCCGTGGTTGCGGCAAAAGGGGCAGCGATTTTGCCCCCACCGGGGCGCCGAGTGTCGCGCTGGCGACGCATCTCATTGATGCGCAAAACTGCGTAGCACTTTTGCACAGGCGTTGAACCATACTGATCCGTGATGACCACCAGCAGCTTTCCGCTCTTGCTGAGGCGGCCGCCGCGCCGCGTTCGGCGGGCGCTGCTGTGGGCCACGCTGGTGGCGCTGCTGCTGGTGGCGCAGACGCTGCTGGTGCTGCTCACGCTCAACTACGAAAGCGTGCGCGCCCAGGAACGGGTGGAAGAACTGGCCGGCCAGGTGGTGGCCGAGCTGCGTCGCGATGTGCAGCGCAGCGTGCAAAGCCTGCAGGCCCTGGTGTGGCACGAACCTTCGCCCGAGCGCTGGCGGGCCGATGCCGGCGAGCTGCTGCGCGCCCGCCACGACCTGCTGCGCATCGAGCGGCGCAACAGCGGCTTTGAGATCGACGACGCGGTGGATTCGCCCTACCGCACGCCCATCTTCACGCAGCTGCCGCGGCTGTCGATGGGCATCGAGGCCGAGCTGGCCTGCAATGCCGCCCGGCGCGCCGGCACGCCGATGTTCTCTCGCACGTACTTCGTGCCGCAGATGGGCGGCACCGGGCTGGAAGTGGTGGACCTGTGCATCCCCATCGCCAACCCCTCCCGCACGCCGCACTACCTGGTGACCACGCTGGCCTTGGGTGCGCTGCTGGACGAGGCGTTGACGCCCGAACAGTCGCGCGCCTACGAGGTGTCCTTCGTGGAAGGCGACGGCACTCGGCTGGCCCGTGCCGGCGTGCCGCGCGGCGCCGGCGTGTACCAGGCGCAGCGGGTGCTGGACCTGCCCGGCAGCTCGCTGGTGCTGCGCATCGACAGCGCCGAAGGCAGCCCGCGCGTCATTCCCAACCTGGCGACCGCGCTGGTGCTGGGCCTGTCGCTGGCCTTGTTCGCGGTGGTGCTGCTGCTGTTGCGCGACGTGCGCAAGCGCGCGCGGGCCGAAGCGGCGCTGGCCGAGGCACTGGCCTTCCGCAAGGCGATGGAGGACTCGCTCATCACCGGCCTGCGCGCGCGCGACATGGAAGGCCGCATCACCTACGTGAACCCGGCCTTCTGCACGATGGTGGGCTTTGGCGCCGATGAGTTGATGAACACCAACCCGCCCGCCTACTGGCCCACCGACCGCGTGGACGAGTACAGCGTGCGCCAGCGTGCGCGGCTGGGTTCGGTGCGCGACCGCGGCGACATCCAGCAGGGCTTCGAGACCGAGTTCATGCGCAAGAGCGGCGAGCGCTTCCCGGTGATGATCTACGAGGCCCCGCTGGTGGACAACGTCGGCAAGCAAAAGGGCTGGATGAGCGCGGTGCTGGACATGAGCGCCCAGCGCCGGGTGGAAGAACTCTCGCGCCAGCAGCAGGACCGGCTGCAGGCCACCGCCCGCCTGGCCACCGTGGGCGAGATGGCCTCGCTGCTCAGCCATGAGCTCAACCAGCCGCTGGCTGCCATCGCCAGCTACGCCACCGGTTCGCTCAACCTGCTGCAGGAGCCCGACGGCCAGACCCTGGGCATGCTCAAGCAGGGCCTGACGCGCATCGCCGAGCAGGCCGAGCGCGCCGGCCGCGTGATCAAGAGCGTGCACGACTTCGTGCGCCGCCGCGAACAGGCGCGCGAGGCGATCTCGGCCTCGCAGCTGATCGACGCGGTGATGCCGCTGGTGCGGCTGCAGGCGCGCAAGAGCGGCACCCGCATCGAGCTGGACATTCCCACGCCGCCGCCGCGTGTGCTGGCCGACCGCACGATGGTCGAGCAGGTGCTGCTCAACCTCACCCGCAACGGCATCCAGGCGATGGAAAGCAGCACGCCGCTGGCCGAGCGGGTGCTCACCCTGCGCGTGCGCCAGGCCGAGGGCCGCTGGGTGAGCTTCAGCGTGATCGACGCCGGCCCCGGCATCGCGCCCGAGGTGGCGGCGCGCCTGTTCACACCGTTTTTCACCACCCGCAGCGAAGGCATGGGCCTGGGGCTGAGCCTGTGCCGCACGGTGATCGAGCAGCACGGCGGCGCACTGGACTTCCATGCCTGCACCGACGGCCAGGGCCGGCCGCAGCGCGGCACCGAGTTCCTGTTCACGCTGCCGGCCACCGACCCGGCGCGCCAGCGCAGCGACGCTAGCACCGCCGGGGCCGAAGCGCCGGGGTAGCATCGCGGCCAACGTGTTGCCCGACCCCATGCTCACCCTGCCTGCTTCGCTCGGCCTGCCGATGGTCTACCTCGTCGACGACGAGGACGTGGTGCGCGACGCCCTGGCCTGGCTGCTGCGCTCGCGCCGGCTGCTGTCCGAGGGCTTTGCCAGCGCCGAAGCCTTCGACGCCTTTCTGGACGCCCAATGGCGCCAGCACGGCGGCGCCTGGCCCACCGCGCCCTCGTGCCTGTTGCTGGACGTGCGCATGCCCGGCGAAAGCGGCCTGGCACTGTTCGAGCGGCTGACCGAGCTGGGCCGGCTGGACGCGCTGCCGGTGGTCTTTCTCACCGGCCACGGCGACGTGCCCACCGCGGTGGCGGCGGTCAAGCAAGGCGCCTTCGACTTCGTCGAAAAGCCGTTCTCCGACAACGCGCTGGTCGACCGCATCGTCAAGGCGCTGGAGATCAGCGCCGCCGCCATCGAGCGCCGCCGCAGCCACGACGGGCTGCGCAAGGCGCTGGCCGAACTCACCGAGCGCGAGCGCGAGGTGATGCGGCTGGTGATCGAAGGCCGGCCCAACAAGCTGATCGCCGATGCGCTGAACATCAGCGTGCGCACGGTGGAAGTGCACCGCGCCCGCGTGTTCGAGAAGATGGAAGTGAAGTCCGCCGTCGAGCTGGCCAACCTGCTGCGCGACGCTGCCATCGAAGCGGCGCCGGTGCCGCCCGCCGCGCCGCCGGCCGCGCGGTGACCGGCATGGCGCTCGGCGAGTTCGACCTCATCCACCACTACTTCGACCGCCCCGGCGGCCGCGCGGTGCTGGGCATCGGCGACGACTGCGCGCTGGTGGCGCCCACGCCCGGCATGCAGCTGGCCATCTCCACCGACATGCTGGTGGAGGGCCGCCACTTCCTCAGCACCGTGGCACCCGAGCGGCTGGGCCACAAGTCGCTGGCGGTCAACCTGTCCGACCTGGCGGCCTGTGGCGCGCGGCCGCTGGCCTTTACCTTGTCGCTGGCGCTGCCGCGGGTGGACGAAGCCTTCCTGGCCGGCTTCTCGCGCGGCCTGTTCGCGCTGGCCGATGCGCATGGCATCGAGCTGGTGGGCGGCGACACCACAGCTGGCCCGCTCAACATCAGCATCACCGTGTTCGGCGAAGTGCCGCCGGGCCGGGCGCTGCTGCGCTCAGGCGCGCGGCCCGGCGACCAGCTGTGGATCAGCGGCACGCTGGGCGATGCGCGGCTGGCGCTGGAAGTCTTTCGTGGCACGCTGCCGCTGGCGGGCGACGCCTTCGAGCAGGTGCGCCAGGCCATGGAGCAGCCCACGCCGCGCGTGGCGCTGGGCCAGGCACTGCAGGGCGTGGCCAGCGCGGCGGCCGACATCAGCGACGGCCTGCTGGGCGACCTGGGCCACATCCTGAAGCGCTCGGGCGTGGGCGCGCAGCTCGATGCCGATGCGCTGCCCCGCAGCGCGGTGCTGGCCGCGCAGCCGCTGGCGGTGCAGCGCCAATGCACGCTGGCCGGCGGCGACGACTACGAGCTGGTGTTCACCGCCCCCGCCGCTGCTGCGGCCGCGGTGCAGGCGGCGGGCCGCGCTGCGGGCGTTGCCGTCACCTGCGTCGGCCACATCCAGGCCGGGCCTGGCCTGCGCGTGGTGGACGCCGCCGGCCGCCCGGTGGACCACGGGCTGGCTTCGTTCGACCACTTCAAGACATGACCGACACCGCCCCCGCCGCGCCGCAGCGCGCCACCGCCCGCTTCATGCTGCCGCGGCCGCATGCCTGGATCGCGCTCGGCTTCGGCAGCGGCCTGTCGCCGCTGGCGCCCGGCACCGTGGGCACCTTGTGGGCTTGGCTGGCCTTCCTGGTGCTGAACCTGTGGCTCACCGAGGCGCAGTGGGCAGGGGTGATCGGCGCCGGCCTGCTGGTGGGCTGGTGGGCCTGCACCCGCACCGCGCGCGAGCTGCGCACCGCCGACCCCGGCGCCATCGTCTGGGACGAGGTGGTGGCCTTCTGGATCATGCTGTGGCTCATCATGCCGGCGGGCTTGCCGGGCCAGGCGGTGGCCTTCGTGCTGTTCCGCTTCTTCGACATGGTCAAGCCCGGCCCGGTGCGTTGGGCCGACCGGCGCTTCAAGTCGCCGGCCGGCGCGCTGCCCGGCTGGCGTGCCGGCTTCGGCATCATGATCGACGACCTGGTGGCGGCGCTGTGCGCGCTGCTGGTGATCGCGCTGTGGAAGGCGGTGGTGTCATGGATGTGAGCGACGTCGAACCCCAGGTGCTGCAACTGGCCGAAGCGCTGCGCGCGCGCGGCCTGCGCATGGCCAGCGCCGAAAGCTGCACCGGCGGGCTGATCGCCGCGGCCTGCACCGCGGTGGCCGGCTCCAGCGACTGGTTCGAGCGCGGCTTCGTCACCTACAGCAACGAGGCCAAGACCGAGCTGCTGGGCGTGCCCGCCGCCCTCATCGCCGCCCATGGCGCCGTCAGCCGCGAGGTGGCGGCGGCGATGGCCGAGGGCGCGCTGGCCCATGCGCGGGCCGACCTGGCCGTCGCCGTCACCGGCATCGCCGGGCCGGGCGGCGCGGTGCCGGGCAAGCCGGTGGGCACGGTGTGGCTGGCCATCGCGCGGCGCGGCGAGGCGGCGCGGCCCGAGCTGCTGCAGCTGGGCGGCGACCGCCGCGCGGTGCGCGCGCAGACGGTGGTACAGGCGCTGCAGCGGCTGCTGCAGTCGGCGGCCGCATGAGCGCCACCCCCACCGCGCCGCTGCAGGTGCTGCTGACCGGCAGCTTCAGCGCCGCCGACCGCGACGACTGGCTGGCCCACCTGCAGGCCGCGATGCCCGAGGCGCGCTGGTGGCGCGACGACGAGGCCTACCCCGCCGACGAGATCGAGGTGGCCGTGGTGGCCAACCCGCCGCCCGGCCGGCTGCAAGGCCTGCCGCGGCTGCGTTTCATCCAGAGCTTGTGGGCGGGCGTCGACCGCCTGATGCGCGACGACAGCTTGCCCACCGGCGTGCCCATCGCCCGCATGGTCGATCCGGCGATGAATGCCGCGATGGCCGAGACCGCGGTGTGGGCGGTGCTGAGCCTGCACCGCCGTTTCTACGACTACGCCCGCCAGCAGCAGGCCGGCCTGTGGCACGCCCTGCCGCAACGCCGCGCCGATGAGGTGAAGGTGCTGGTGCTGGGCCAGGGCGAGATGGGCCGCACCGCGGCGGCGCGGCTGCAGGCGCTGGGCTACCCGGTGAGCGGCTGGCGTCGTGGGGTGCCGCTGGCACCGCTGCTGGCCGAGGCCGAGGTGGTGGTGAACCTGCTGCCGCTGACGGACGAGACGCGCGGCATTCTGGGTGC
>NZ_CAXFDV010000614.1:0-4944 GCF_964001545.1 uncultured Aquincola sp. | reverse complement strand
GGCCCGAGTCCTTGCACCAGGCGCTGCTGCTGCCCGAATGGGGCGACGTCACGCTGTGCCTGAATGGCCGCTTCGAGCCCGATGCCGCGGCGCTGGCGCAACTGGCCGCGCGGGGCGTGGCCGTGGAACGGGCCTTGGTGCAGGCGGTGGAGGACGAAGCCACGCTGGTGCTGGCCGATGGCCGGCGCGAGGTGTTCGCGGGCCTCTTCACCGCGCCGCGCACCGCACCGGCCAGCCCCCTGGCGCAGCAGCTGGGCTGCCTGCTGGAACACACGCCCACCACCCAGCATGTGCACACCGATGCGATGAAGCACACCACCGTGCCCGGGGTGTTTGCCTGCGGCGACACCGGCCGCGCGATGGGCAATGTGGCGCTGGCGGTGAGCGATGGCGCCATCGCCGGGCTGGCGGCCCACCGGTCGTTGATGTTCGGCCTGGCGGCCTAGGAACCGCCTTCCACGAAGCGCGTGCCGCGCAGCATGCCGCGGCCGTCGGCATCGCGCAGCTCCAGCAGGCCGTCAGGCCGCACGCGGGCGGTGCGCGAGGCTTCCAGCGCGGTGAGGACGCGGTCTTCCTGCTCCATCGCCATCGGGCCGCAGGCGCGCTTGGTGGTCACCACCGGGCCCAGCGTCAGCCGGTCGGCCTTCAGCGTGTAGCTGGCGCGCAGGCTGTTGCAGCTTGTGTGGCCCACCAGCGTGCCGTCGTCGCGAAAGTCCAGCCGCGCCTGGCTGCGGTCCACCAGGGGCTCGGTCATGGCCTGGTCCACCCGCCAGAGGCCGGCCACGCTGAGCGGAGCCGGCGTGGGCGGGCTGGCGGCGCAGCCGGCCAGCAGCAGCATTGCAAAGGGAAGGGCGCGAGTAGCGAAGGGCATGCAAGGTCTCCTGCGGCGGCGCGGCATCGGCACCGCCTGTGGCCTGTTTTATAGCCGGATACTGCAGGCACCGCGCCGCCGGCGTGGGCAAGGAGGGAAGGGCTTGGAACTGCGGCAGCTGCGTTACTTCGTGCGGGTGGTGGAACTGGGCAGCATGGGCCGCGCCGCGCAGGACCTGGGCGTGGTGACTTCCGCACTCAGCCAGCAGATCAGCCGGCTGGAAGGCGAGCTGGCCACCCGGCTGCTGCAGCGCGACGCCCGCGGCGCCCGCGCCACCGATGCGGGCATGGCCTTCTACCAGCAGGCGCAGCTCACGCTGCGCCATGCCGACGACGCGGTGCGCGCGGCGCAGCAGGCCCGCTTGTCGGGCCATGTCAGCGTGGGGCTGGCGCCTTCCACCTCGGCGGTGCTGGCTTTACCCTTCATGCAGGCGATGCGTGAACGCTACCCCGACGTGCGGCTGCGCATGGTCGAAAGCCTCTCGGGCCATCTGGCCGGCATGCTCACCGCGCGCCAGCTGGACCTGGCGCTGCTGTTCGACACCGGCCATGCCAGCGTGCCGCTGCTGGAAGAACGGCTCTTTTTGCTGGGCCTGCGCAGCCTGCCCGGGCTGCCGGCCGCGGCCCGCGTGCGGCTGGCCGAGCTGCGCCACCTGCCGCTGCTGCTGCCCAGCCACCGCCACGGCCTGCGCGCCACGGTGGACGCCGCCTTCAAGCGCGCCCGCGGTCAGCCCAACCTGGTGCTGGAGGTCGATGGCCTGGCGGTGCTGATGGACGCGGTGTGCGCCGGTCTGGCCGCCACCATCCAGCCCGGCGCCGCCACCGCGCGGCTGGCCGGGCAGGACATCGTGCGCGCCGAGATCACCGACCGCGGCGCCCGCCGCATCAACCGCCTGGCTGCGCTGCCCGAAGACGAGCTGTCGCCCGCCGCACTGGCCGCCCGCGTGGTGCTGCGCGACGTGGCCCGTGGCCTGGTGCAAGGCGGCCAGTGGCCGGGCGCCACTCTTCACGAAGCGTGAACACCTGTTGCCCGGCCGCCGTCTAGCGGCCGGGCAGGGCGGCTCCTAGAGTGCCGCCCATGCCTTCCACGCAGAACCCGGACATCCCCGACGTGCTCGTCATCGGCGGCGGCAATGCCGCGCTGTGCGCCGCGCTGATGGCGCGCGAAGCCGGCGCCAGCGTGCAGCTGCTGGAAGCCTCGCCCCGCGAATGGCGGGGTGGCAATTCGCAGCATGTGCGCAACCTGCGCTGCATGCACGACGCGCCGCAGGACGTGCTGGTGGAGGTCTACACCGAAGAGGAGTTCTGGCAGGACCTGCTCAAGGTGACGGGTGGCCGCACCGACGAGGCGCTGGCCCGGCTGGTGATCCGCGCCAGCGCCACCTGCCGCCCGTGGATGCGCCGCCATGGCGTGCATTTCCAGCCATCGCTGTCGGGGGCGCTGCACACCGCGCGCACCAACGCGTTTTTCATGGGCGGCGGCAAGGCGCTGGTCAATGCCTACTACCGCAGTGCCGAACGGCTGGGCGTGCGGGTGCGCTACGACACGCCGGTGGACCGGCTGGAACTGCAGGACGGCCGCTTCGTGGCCGCCTGGTCGGGTGGCCAGCGCTTTGCCGCCCGCGCCTGCGTGCTGGCCTGCGGCGGCTTCGAAAGCAACCGCGACTGGCTGCGTGAAGCCTGGGGCACCAATGCGCGCGGCGAGCAGCCGGCCGACAACTTCCTGATCCGCGGCACCCGCTTCAACACCGGCACGCTGCTGCGCTTCATGATGGCGGCCGGTGCCGACACCATCGGCGATCCGACGCAGGCCCACATGGTGGCCATCGATGCGCGGGCGCCGCTGTACGACGGCGGCATCTGCACCCGCATCGACTGCGTGTCGCTGGGCGTGGTGCTCAACCGCGAGGCCGAGCGCTTCTACGACGAGGGCGAGGACTTCTGGCCAAAGCGTTATGCCATCTGGGGCCGGCTGGTGGCCCAGCAGCCGGGGCAGGTGGCGTATTCGGTGATCGACGCCAAGGCGGTGGGCCGCTTCATGCCGCCGGTGTTTCCGGGCGTGCGGGCCGACAGCCTGCCCGCGCTGGCCCGCGGCCTGGGCCTGGACGAAGCCCGCTTCATGCACACGCTGCAGGCCTACAACGCGGCCTGCCGGCCCGGCAGCTTCGACCACACCCGGCTGGACGACTGCCGCACCGAAGGCCTGAGCCCGGCCAAGTCCCACTGGGCGCGGCCGATCGACACCCCGCCGTTCTTCGGTTATGCGCTGCGCCCGGGCGTCACCTTCACCTACCTGGGCCTGAAGGTGGACCACACCGCCGCCGTGCGCTTTGGCGGGCGGCCCAGCCCCAACCTGTTCGTGGCCGGCGAGATGATGGCCGGCAACGTGCTGGGCCAGGGCTACACCGCCGGCGTGGGCATGAGCATCGGCACCGCCTTCGGCCGCATCGCGGGCACGCAGGCCGCGGCCGCCTGCGGCCACGTTCACCCGCACCTGGAGCAAGACAATGTCGCCGCTTGACACCCTGGTGCGCGAAGCCACCGACCTGGCCGAGGCACGGCCGCCGCGGGTGATCCCGATCCAGCCGATGACCGGTAGCGAGCAGGAGCTGGCCCGCGTGATGGCCATCTGCAATGCCTGCCGCTATTGCGAAGGCTTTTGCGCGGTGTTTCCGGCCATGACGCGGCGGCTGGACTTTCACAAGCAGGACGTGAACCTGCTGGCCAACCTGTGCCACAACTGCGGCGCCTGCCTGCATGCCTGCCAGTACGCGCCGCCGCACGAGTTTGCGGTCAACGTGCCGCGCGCGATGGCCGAGGTGCGGCTGGGCACATACACCGAGTTTGCATGGCCACCGGCGCTGGGCCGGCTGTACCAGCGCAACGGCCTCACGCTGGCGCTGGCGCTGGCCGGCGGGCTGGCCCTCTTCATGGTGCTGGCCGCCGGGCTGCACGGCAGCCTGTGGGGCGGCGCGCCGCAGGGCAACTTCTATGCGGTGTTTCCCCACCACCTGATGGTGTCGCTGTTCGCGCCGGTGTTCCTGTTCGCGGCCCTGGCGCTGGGCATCGGCGTGAGCCGCTTCTGGCGCAGCGAAAAGCCGGGTCCGGCCAGCGGCGCCGCGGTGGCCGAGGCCACGCACGACGTGCTGCGCCTCAAGTACCTGGAAGGCGGCCATGGCGAGGGCTGCAACAACGCCGACGACCGCTTCACGCTGTGGCGACGGCGCTTTCACCACCTCACGTTCTACGGCTTCCTGCTGTGTTTCGCGGCCACCGGCGTGGCCACGCTGTACCACTACCTGCTGGGCTGGCAGGCGCCTTATGCCTATGCCAGCCTGCCCAAGCTGCTGGGCATCAGCGGCGGCGTGATGCTGGTGCTGGGCACCGCGGGGCTTTTCATGCTCAACCTGCGCCGGCATGCGCTGCAGCAAGACCTGCGGCAGCGGCCGATGGACCGGGGCTTCATCGCGCTGCTGTTCCTCACCGCGGCCAGCGGCCTGGTGCTGATGTTGTTCAAGGCCACGCCGGCGCTGGCGCTGCTGCTGTCGGTGCACCTGGGCGCCGTGATGGCCTTGTTCGCCACCATGCCCTACGGCAAGTTTGCCCACGGCATCTACCGCAGCGCCGCCCTGCTGAAGTGGGCGATCGAGAAGCGACAGCCGAGCCGCTTGCAGCTCGGCGACGACTGATTCCAACCGCCCCCGCCAGGAGACCGCCATGCGCCCCAGCCTTTCCACAAGCCGCCGTTCCTTCCCGCTGCTGGCCATCGCGCTCGCGCTGGCCGCGGGCCAGGCCCCAGCCCAGGAGCTGCCCAGAAAGCCCGTCACCCTGGTGGTGGGCTTTGCCGCCGGTGGCGCGGCCGATGCGGCGGCGCGGATGATCGCCAAGAAGCTGCAGGCCAACATCGGTCAGACCGTGGTGGTGGACAACCGGGCCGGCGCCGGCGGCAACATCGCCCACCAGTTCGTGGCCAAGGCCGAGCCCGACGGTTCGGTCATCCTGCTGGGCTCCATCGGCCCGCTGACCATCGCGCCGCACCTGATGAAGGTGGGCTACGACCCGTTCAAGGACCTG
>NZ_CAXFDV010000613.1:0-7987 GCF_964001545.1 uncultured Aquincola sp. | reverse complement strand
TCGATCACCCCGAAGGGGCCGGGCCGTCCATCGTCGAACAGGGCCTGCATGCGCACCCGGTCGCCGAAGCGCATGAAGCCGGTGCGGCTCTCGCCCTGGTCGATCTTCTCGATCACACGGCGTTCGGCGATGCAGGCGCTGCCGGCGCTGCGCGCGGCGTTGCTCACCGTGCCCGAGCCGATGATGCAGCCGGCCGTGAGCCTGCGCGTGCGCGCCGCATGCGCGATGAGCTGGCCGAAGTGGAAGCTCATCTCGCCGCCGTGCGGCTCGCCGAAGCGCTGGCCGTTCCACTGCACCTGCAGCCGCAGCTGCACGCGGCCGTCGCGCCAGGCGGTGCCCAGTTCGTCAGGGGTCACCGCCACCGGCGCGAAGGCGGTGGAGGGCTTGGCCTGCAGGAAGCCGAAGCCGGTCTTCATCTCGTGCGGGCCCAGCGCGCGCAGGCTCCAGTCGTTGATCTGCAGCAGCAGCCGCACGCAGCCCAGCGCGGCCTCGGGCGTCACGCCCATCGGCACCGGGCCGGTGACCACGCCGAACTCGCCTTCGAAGTCGATGCCGTCGGCTTCGCTGGGCAAGGGCACGTCGTCGCAGGGGCCCAGCAAGTCGTCGCTGGCGCCCTGGTACATCATCGGCACCGTGTCCACCAGCGGCGGCGGCGGCTTGTTGAAGGCCTGGTCCATCAGGTTGCTGTGGTTGAGGAAGGCGGAGCCATCGAGCCACTGCGGCGCGCGCGGCAGGGGCGCGGCGCAGGCCGCAGGATCGAAGGCGAAGCTGCCTGCGGCCTGAGGGTCCGCGTTCAGCGTGTCGTACACGTCCTGCAGCGGGCCTTGCACCGCCGCCCAGCGCTGCATCGCATCGATCAGGCTGGGAGCGATGCGCGGCACGGCCATGGCGCGCTGCAGGTCGCGGGAGACCACGATCAGCTGGCCGTCCAGGCTGCCGTCTTTCAAGGTGGCGAATTTCATCGGGTGTGTGCTCGAAGGGTGAAGGGATGCGGGTGCGGCGCTCAGCTGCCGTCGCTGATCAGGGTGCCGCCATCGACCACCAGGTTCTGGCCGGTGATGAAGCCGCCGCCGGGGCTGGCCAGCAGGGCCACCACGGCGGCCACTTCGCTTGGCTGGCCCACGCGGCGCAGCGGGGTGGCCTGCAGGCGGCGCGACATGAAGGCGGCATCGTCCAGCAGCGGGCCGGCCAGCGGGGTGTGGATCAGGCCCGGCGACACCGCATTGATGCGCACGCCCTGCGGCCCCCATTCCACCGCCAGGTTGCGCGCCAGCTGGGCCAGCGCCGCCTTGGACAGCCCGTACAGGCCGATGTGCCGATTGCCCCGCAGGCCGGCGATGCTGGACATCAGCACCACGCTGCCGTGGCCGCGCTGGGCCATCGGCGGTATCAGGTGGTGGCACAGGCGGGCTGCGGCGCGCAGGTTGACCTGCAGCACCCGGTCCCAGTCGTCGGGGCCGGCATGGCCCAGCGGACCGGCCGGGCCCTGGATGCCGGCGTTGCACACCAGCACGTCCACGCCCGCGGCTGCCTGACCCAGCTGCTCGACCTGCACCGGGTGGGCCAGGTCGGCCGCATGGGCCTGGCCGCCCAGCTCGGCGGCCACGCGTTGCACGGCTTCTGCGTCCAGGTCGGACAGCAGCAGCTCGGCCCCCAGTGCGGCCAGCGCCTGGGCGATGGCCAGGCCCAGGCCCTGGGCGGCGCCAGTCACCAGCACGCGGCGACCGCGCAGGTCCAGCCACGGGGGCAGCGTGGGCAGCGGCTTCATTCGACCTGGATGCCGGCTTCGCGGATGGCGCTGCCCCAGCGCTGCGCCTCGCTGCGGATGAAGTCGCCGAAGGCGGCCGGCGCCAGCGGGGCCGGCTCCAGCCCCAGCGCGGTGTAGCGCTGCAGCACTTCGGGTGATTGCAGCGCGGCCACGGTGGCGGCGTGCAGCGCCTCCACCACCGGCGGCGGCGTGCCGGCGCGCAGCACCACGCCGTTCCAGCCGGGGATGTCCAGCGCGGGCAGGCCCAGCTCGGTGATGGTGGGCAGGTCGGGCAGCGTGGGCAGCCGGCGCTCGGCGCCGATCAAGGCCAGCGCGCGCAGCTTGCCCTCGCGCACCAGCGGCAGGCTGGAGGCGCTGACGTCCACCATGAAGTCGAGCCGGCCGCCCAGCAGGTCCTGCAGCGCCGGGCCGGCGCCCTGGTAGGGCACGTGGTCGATGCGCAGCCCGGCACGGCGCTTGAGCATCTCGCACCACACATGGGGCTGGCTGCCGATGCCGTAGGAGCCGTACTGCAGGCCCGGCTCGCGCGAGGCGGCCTGCTGCAGATCGGCCCAGCTGCGCAGCCGGCTGACCGCAGGCACCACCAGCAGCGTGGGCGACTTGAACAGCCGCGTCAGCGGCATGAAGTCCTTCTGCGGGTCGAAGCTCAGCTTGGGGTACAGCGAGGGGTACATGGCCAGCGGCCCGATGTCGGCATACAAGAGCGTGTGGCCGTCGGCCGGTTGCTGCTTGACCGCCTGGGCGGCGATCTGCGCGGCGCCGCCGGGGCGGTTCTCGACGATCACGGTCTGCTTCAGCCGCTCGGCCAGCTTCTGCGTCAGCAGGCGCGACAGGGCGTCGCCAAAGCCGCCGGTGGGGTAGGGCACCACCCAGGTGAGCAGGTGCGCAGGAAAGCCGGGCTGCGCCCAGGCGGCGGGCACCGACAGACTGGCGGCCAGGCCGCCCAGCAGCTGGCGGCGCGTGAGGTGGGGGTACTTCATGATCGGCTTTCAGCGCTTGGCCAGTGCGGCCGCCACGTTGTCGTCATACACGCCGTCCACCAGCACGAACAGCATGCGGCAGGGCCGGCCCGAGCGGTTGGCCCAGGCATGGTTGGTGCCGCGCTGCACCACCACGCTGCCGGGCTGCAGCGGCACCTCGCTGTCGTCCAGCACCAGGGTCAGTTCGCCCTCGATGACGACGCCGTAGTCCACGCTTTCGGTGCGGTGCATCAGCGGATGCGGTGAATGCGCCTGCACCGTGCTGGCCGCGGCATCGCCGATCTGGCTGAAGGCGTCGTGCATGCGGGCCGCGCCATGGGCCAGGAACTCGGGCGTGTCGGGCGGAACGTCGACGAAGCGGATGCGCGTGCCCTGCCGCGGCGGCGGCAGGCTCAAGGCGCCCAGCGTGGGGTCGGGGCCGTTGCCCACCGGCGCGGGGCTACCTTGGGTGGCCCACACCTCGTGGAACACGGTACCGGGGATGGCGCTGATCTCCACCACCGTGGGCAGCGGGCCGCGCTGGGCCACGATGGCGCGGCCTTGGGCATCGTGGCCGGTGACGATGCGTTCGATGGGCGCGAAGCTCATGCCGTGGCTCCTGCATCTTCAAAGATGGCCACGGCCCGCGTCCAGCCGGCGCTGGCGCCGCGAATCTTGTGCGGAAAGCAGCTGATGGTGAAGCCGACCGGCGGCAGCGCCTCCAGGTTGTGGAGCTTTTCGAGGTGGCAGTAGCCGATGTCGCGGCCAGCCTTGTGGCCTTCCCAGATCAGGCTCTTGTCGCCGGTCTCGGCCACCTTCTTGGCGGTGTAGCTGAAGGGCGCGTCCCAGCTCCAGGCGTCGGTACCGGTCAGGCGCACGCCGCGTTCCAGCAGGTACATCGTGGCTTCATAACCCATGCCGCAGCCGGCGCCCAGGAAGTCGGGGTGGCCGTAGCGGCTGCCGGCGCGGGTGTTCACCACCACGATGTCCAGCGGCTGCAGCGTGTGGCCGATGCGGGCCAGCTCGGCCTGCACATCGGCGGCGGTGGCCACGTAGCCATCAGGGAAGTGGCGGAAGTCCAGCTTCACGCCGTTCTGGAAGCACCATTCCAGCGGCACCTGGTCGATGGTGATGCTGGGCCGGCTGCCGCCGTTCTTCGCGTCCTGGGTGGAATGGAAGTGCCAGGGCGCATCGAGGTGGGTGCCGTTGTGCGTGGTCAGCGTCACCCATTCGGCGGCGGCGGCTTCGCCGTCGGGGTAGTCCTCGGGCTTGGTGCCCGGGATCATGGCCATGAACTCGGGCAGCGTGTCGGCATGCTTCTGGTAGGTGATCTTCGGCGCCAGCGGCGGCGGGTCGCTGAGCACGTCGTTTTCCAGGTAGATCGAGAGGTCGACGAAACGGCGGGGCATGGGAAGTCCTTCAACAATCGGTGTGTCTGGGCGGCGTGGCGGCGGTCAGGGGTGCGCCACCTGGGTGCCGGCGGGGCGTGCGGCGGTACCGGCCGGGATGCGCGAGAAGCAGAACACCGCGACGGCGCCGATCAGCAACGCGGCCGCGCCCAGGCTGCCGTAGCCCTGTGACTTGACCAGCGTGCCGCCCAGGATGGGGCCGATGGCCGCGCCGATCATCAGCATGGCCGGCGTGGCGGCCATCGCGCGGCCGCTGGTGTCCAGCCGCGCCAGCAGGCCGAAGGCGAAGGTGTGGGTGAAGATCATCACGGCCGCGAACACCGAGGCTGCCATCGCATAGGGCGCAAACGCCGTGGCATTCATCAGGGTGGCCACCAGCAGCGCCTGCAGCACCGGGCCCACCAGCAGCACCGTGCGGGCGGACCAGCGCTGCTGCAGCAGCGCAGCCAGCGCCGCCGGCAGCAGGTTGACGAAGCCCAGCGCGATGAGCACGCCGCTGACCGCCTGCGGCCCGAAACCGCGGTGGTCACCCACCCGTTCCAGGAAGCTGAAGGTCATGGACTGCACCAGCCCCATGCAGGCGATGCCGACGATGCCGCACCACACCGCCGCCGGGATGCGGCCTGCACTGGCCACCTGGGTGGCCGGCGCCGCATCGGCCACCGGAAACGCCAAGGCCGAGACGATGGTCGCCACGCCCATCACGCCGGCCAGCACGATGAACAAGGCCGGCCCGCCGGCCTGCGCCACCACCTGCGGGGTGGCGCCGAGAAAGGCGATGGCGAACACACCCAGCGCCATGCCGACGATGGCGAACAGCCGGTGCGGATTGGCGCTGCGGGCGATGGTGCCGTGGGTGACGCTGAGCGCGGCGCCTGCGCACACACCGGCCAGCGCATGCAGCGCGGCCATGGGGCCGAAGTCGGTGGTGCGGCTGACGGCATAGAAGCCGGCCCCGGCCAGGCCGAAGCCCAGCGTGGCCACCGTGCGGCCGGGCAGGCGGTGGAACAGCGGCGCCAGCAGCACGCTGGCGACCACCGCGCCGCCGAGGAACAAGGTGGCCAGCAGGCCGGCCTGCTGCGGGTCGAGCCCGTAGTGGCCGATCAGCGTGCCAACCCAGACGGGCAGGGCCACCAGGTCGACCATGCCGGCGCAGTGCGCCACCATCAACGCGGCGCGGCCGCGGGCGGATTCGGTGCGGATCATGTGCAGGGCCCTCCGGGCTTCAGATCGGCTGCGCCAGCGCGGCATGCGACTCGCGCATGATCCGGGCGTGCTCTTCCTTGTCGCCGCCGGCGACCTCGATCTCGCCCAGGCGGGCCGAGTTCTCGACCACCATGCGGCAACGCTCCCAGCGACGGTCTTCGAACGCGGCCAGCGCGGCCGTGAGGTCGGTGCCGCGGCCCAGTTCATCGGCCAGCACCAGCGCATCTTCGATGCCGATGCAGGCGCCGCTGGCCAGGTGCGGTGTGGTGGCATGCACCGCATCGCCGATCAGCACCACACGCCCTTGCGACCACGGCCGCGGCAGCAGCAGGCCCTCCAGCGGGCGGAAGACGATCTGCGACTGCTCGTTGATCTGCTCGCGGATGGCGCGCATCACCGGGGCCTCGAAGTCGGCCAGCAGGGCGCGCATGCGGGGCACGAACTCGGCCGGGTCGACGTGGGTGTTGGTGGGCCGCGGCTCGGTGATGAAGAGGTACATCTCGGTCGCGGACACCGGGTTGACGCCGGGCTTGACGCGCGGGCCCATCCACATGGTGCAGGTGGTGATCTCGGGCGGCCGCGGCAGCACCGCGCGCCACACCGCCTGGCCGCTGTAGCGCGGCTGCGGCGCATCGGGGAACAGGGCGGCGCGGGTCCTGGAATACAGCCCGTCGGCGCCGATCACCAGGTCGTAGCGGTCTGTGCGCCCATCGGTGAAGCTGACTTGCACACCTTCGGCGTCCTGCGTGATCTGCGTGAAGCTGCAGCCCAGGCGCACCGTGGTGCCGGCCGCCACGGTGGCATCGGCCAGGATCCTGGCCAGCACCGGCCGCAGGATGGCGGCGCCGCCCGGCACGTCCGCGCCGGCCAGGCGCGGCGTGGGCAGCTCGGCCACCTGCGGGCCATGGGGCAGGCAGATCTTCACGCCGTCGCTGGCCGCGCCCAGGGTCAGAAAGGTGTCCAGCACGCCCAGCGTGCGCAGCGCCCGCAGCGTGGGGCCGCCCAGGCTGATGCCGGCGCCGTAGCTGCGCCAGCCGGGGTCGATCTCGACCAGCTCGACCTCATGGCCTTGCCGGCGCAGCTGGATGGCGGCCGCCATGCCTGAAAAGCCGCCGCCGATGATGAGGATGCGGCGCGTGGGTGTGTTCATGGGCTTGTCTCCTGGAGGGCGTCGTCGGCGAGGTGGACCTCGCCGCTGGGGTGCACGGTGATGGGCAGGGCCTGCAGTCGGTCACCCAGGCAGGGGCCGAGGGTGCACAGGCCGGTCTCGATGTCGAACAGCGCGCCATGCGCGGCGCAGACGATGCGGTCGCCCGCCGCATTGAGGTAGGCGTCCTTGCGCCACGCCATCGGCGTGCCGTGGTGGGGGCAGCGGTCCAGCCAGGCATGCACCTGGCCGCCGCGGCGCACCAGCAGCAGGCTGTCCTGGCCGCGGCCCTGCGGGTCGAAGCCGCGTGAGTGGCCGTCGGGCAGGTCGGTGAGGTGGCACAGGCGCATGGCGGGGGGGCTCAGGCTGCGGGGGGCTTGCCGGCGCCGGGCGGCGGTCCGTCCTTGCCAACCGGCCCGCCGGGCGGCGGTCCGGAGGGCGCCCACTTCTCGCGGTGCTGGAACAGGAACAGCTGCGATGCATCGGCGCCCATCGGCGCCTCGCGCGCGGCCCATGCGTCGTCGTGCAGGTCCATGTCGGCGTCGTACTCCACATGGCAGCCCAGCGGGCTGTTGAAGTACCAGAACCAGTTGCTGCCGAAGCGGTGGCGGCCCGGGCCCCAGAAGCTCTGGTAGCCCTTCTCGACGAAACGGCTGCCGGCCAGCAGCACTTCGGTGGGGCCGCCCAGGTGGAAGGTGAAGTGCTCGCAGCCTTTCATGAAGGGCGGCGTCTGGATCATGAAAAGCGTGTGGTGGTCGGGCGTGCCGGCCGGGCGCAGGAAGGGGCCCACGCCGGTGAAGCGGTCGGTGCAGACGAAGCCCAGCCGGGTGTAGAAGGCCTCGGCCTTGGCGCTGTCGGGCACGAAGTACACGACGTGCGACAGCGTGCGCGGCAGCGCCGGCAGGTCGGGCGGAAACGCCAGCTGGTTGGGCCCGCGCTGCGGCGCGGCGCCGGGGGCGTTGACGGTTTCGGCGGGCAGGCTCAGCGGCCGGCGCACCGTCACCTGGAAGGCCAGCGCAAAGCCCATGTCGTCCACCGCGCGCAGCACGCCGTCGCGGCGGCTCACTTCGCGGTCGCGCCGCAGCTCGGCCTCGATGGCGTCCAGCGTGGCCACGTCGGCCACGCCGTACACGGTTTCACGCAGCATGCTGGCGGTGCCCATGGCGGGCGGCAGGCTGGCATCGTCCTTGGGTTTGATGACCACGGCGGTGCTGTCCAGCGCCTCGTAGCGGCCATCGCCCACTGGCTTCAGGCCGTAGTCGATCAGGTACTGGCCGCAGCCGGCCAGGTCGTCCACGCCGAAGACCAGCGCGTCGGGTCCGATGATGTTCATGGTGTGCATGTCTTGGGGTCGTATTCAGGCGGCGGTGCGTGCGCCGAGGGTTTCAGCCACCCAGTCGGCGATGTAGTGGCCGGCGTTGATGCTGTTGTCGAAGCTGGCGTGCTGGGCGCCGCCTTCGCGGTCGGTGAAGACCTTGAGCTCGCGCTAGGGGCTGTT
>NZ_CAXFDV010000612.1:0-2111 GCF_964001545.1 uncultured Aquincola sp. | reverse complement strand
GACCTGGCCGACTTCTTCATCGGCAAGCCCGGCCCCGGCAGCCTGAGCGAAGCAGTGCAGCGCGGCCTGCCGGTGATCGCGCTGGCGCCCACCGGCGTGATGCCGCAGGAGCGCTACAACGTGCAGTGGATCCACGAGCACGGCCTGGGCACCACCGTGCGCTCGGTCCGCGCGCTGGGGCATGCCACGCAGCGGCTGCTGGCCGATCTGCCGGCCTTTCAGTCGCGGGTGGAGGCGATGCGCAATCGGGCGGTGTGGGAGGTGCTCGACCTGATGGCGCAGGAGTTGCAGCGGGCCGAGACGGCTGTGGTGCCAGCGCACCTGGGCAGGGCGTAGCCCGGGCGGGCGGCGCGGTGCGGCCCGCGGCGGGCCGCTGACGCCAGGCTCAAGCCAGCGCGGCCAGCCCCCGACTCAGAGCGTGAGAGTTTTTCGGGCGAGCCCGAGCAACGCGTCCAAAGGCGTCCGATCTAGGCGCAAAGCGCAGCCGTAGCTCGGGCTACGGCGAGCATTTGCAACGACGAGCGGGCGTCTTTGGGCGTGGTGAGCGGGCTTGAACGAAAGACTCTCACGCTCTCAGCCCACGATGCCACGTTCGCGCAGCGCGTGGATCTGATCGTCGGTCAGGCCGATCTCGCGCAAGACTGCATCTGAATCCTGGCCCAGCGTCGGAGCTTGTCGCACATGGCGGCCCGGCGTGGCCGACAGCTTGGGCACGACGCCCGGCACCGCCATGCGGCTGCCGTCGGCCATCTCCACCTCGTCCAGCATGCCGCGGGCGCGGTAGTGCGGGTCGGCGGCGATGTCGGCCACGGTGTAGATGCGGCCGGCCGGCACCGCTGCGCCGTTCAGCTGTTCCAGCACCTCATCCACCGTCAGGCGGGCGGTCCAGGCGCCGATGGCCTCATCGATCTCGGTCACGCGCTGCACACGGCCGGTGTTGTCGGCCAGCGCGGGGTCGTCGGCCAGGTCCTGGCGGCCGATCAGCACCATCAGGCGGCGGAAGATGCTGTCGCCATTGCCGGCCACCAGGGCATAAGCGCCATCGGCGCAGCGGTAGGCGTTGCTGGGCGCGATGCCCGGCAGCGCGCTGCCCGCCGGCCCGCGCACCGCACCAAAGGCGCTGTACTCGGGCAGCAGGCTTTCCATGCAGTTGAAGACGGCCTCGTACAAGGCCACGTCGATCACCTGGCCCTGGCCGGTGGCATGGCGGTGCTGCAGCGCCAGCAGAATGCCGATCACGCCATGCAGCGCAGCCAGCGTATCGCCGATGCTCACGCCCACCCGCACCGGCACGCGGCCGGGTTCAGCCGTCAGATGGCGCAGGCCGCCCATGGCTTCGGCCACCACGCCGAAGCCGGGGCGGTCGCGGTAAGGGCCGGTCTGCCCGTAGCCGCTGACGCGCAGCATGATCAGCTGCGGGTTGGCCGCCAGCAGCGCCTCGGGGCCCAGGCCCCAGCCTTCCATCGCGCCGGGGCGGAAGTTCTCGATCAGCACGTCGGCCTCGGCCGCCAGACGGCGCACCACGTCCTGGCCTTCAGGCTCGCGCAGGTCCAGCGCCAGCGAGCGCTTGTTGCGCGACTGCACCTGCCACCACACCGAAGTGCCGTCCTTCAGCAGCCGCCATTTGCGCAGCGGATCGCCAGCGCCGGGCGGCTCGATCTTGATGACCTCGGCGCCGAAGTCGGCCAGCGTCTTCGCCGCGAACGGGCCGGCGATGAGCTGACCCAGCTCGATGACCTTGAGGCCGGCCAGCGCGGCCGGCGTGCTTGCTTGCGGGGCGTGCGGTGTCATGCGGGAAGTGTCGCACCGGCCAACCACCCGACCGCCGGGCCGCCCCAAGGGCAGGTGCGCCCCCAAGGCTCTGAGGGCCCTTTCACAAGGGCCGGGGGCTGCGAGCGCAGCGAGCTTGGGGGCACAACAAAAAGGGCACCCGAAGGTGCCCCGATTTCAACGGGCCGGCAGGCCCGATACGCGATGTTGGCGGAGTGGACGGGGCTCGAACCCGCGACCCCCGGCGTGACAGGCCGGTATTCTGACCAACTGAACTACCACTCCCTGTGGCGTCCCCTAGGGGATTCGAACCCCTGTAATCACCGTGAAAGGGTGGTGTC
>NZ_CAXFDV010000611.1:0-5982 GCF_964001545.1 uncultured Aquincola sp. | reverse complement strand
CCTTTTCCCACAGGCCCCAGGCCGGAAAGTTGAAGGCATTGATGAACAAGGCCACGCCCGGCGTGGGCAGCTGCACATGCTGCGACTGGAAAAGAGGCTCCTTGCCCAGCTTCACCGCATCACCGTCACGCAGGTGCGTAGCATCGCCCAGCGCCGCGCCCCAGCGGGCGTACTGGCCCAGCGTGAAGATGGCGCCGTCCACATCCACCGCGGTGTCGGCCTTCACGGTGCCGCTGTTGGCGATGGAAATGGCCTCGTAATCGGCCCGGTGGGCCTGCAGCACCTGGCCCACCTGCTGCAGCAGCGCGGCGCGCTGGCCGTAGGTCAAGGCCCGCAACGCGGCACCGCCGGTGCGGCGCGCAAAGGCAAAGCCTTCGGCCAGGTCAAGCCCTTCGGCGCTCACGCGCACCAGTTCATCGCCCAGCACGGGGTCGAACAGCGGCGTGCCTTCGCCGCGGCCGGCCTGCCAACGGCCGGCCAGGTGGTTGGGGAGCAATTCGGTCACCGGGAATCCTTCAAGCATGCGCCGCGGCGGGCGTGAAATCGATCTGCCCTTGCGGCAGCAGGTACAGCACCAGCGCACGGCCACCGCTGACGGTGGGCGGGTGCGCGCTGCCGGGCGGGTACACACACCAGCCGGCGGGGTGGCCGTCGAAGCGGGCGTCGCCTTCCAGCGGCATGATCAGGTCCACCTCACCCAGCGGATGCAGGTGGTGCGGGCCGGCGATGTCCTGCATGTCCACCACGTCCACCGAAAAGCCGTGCAGCGCCGGATCGGTGGCGGCAAACACCCGGCCATAGCGGATGCCGCCGCGCTCACGCTGGCACAGCCAGCCTTCGGCCACGCCTTGCAGGCACAGCTGCTTGAGCTGGCGGTAGGTGTCGCTGTCGGCGCCCAGTTCGGTGTTGAGCCACTGCGCCAGCGTGTCGTCCAGCGGCCGGCCTGCGATCTGCTCCGCCACCTGGGCGATGCGTTGGTGAAATAGGGCTTGCGACATGCTGCTGGCTCCGACCCAGTACAAGCTGGCTTGATGCGTCAGGCCCGATGAAGTATCTTGCCTGTGAGGGAAAGATAGCGACGAGGCAGTGCAGCGTCAAGCAATATAGTGCACTTCCAGTGATAACCCCTAGCGCCGCGCGCGAGAACCAAGAACATGAACCACAGGGCTGAAGGCACGACGATGGAAGCCGCAGAGGGCACCGAGGAGGCCAAGAACCCGCTGCTGCTGGCGCTGGGCGAGCGGGTGCGCACGCTGCGGGCGCGGCGCGGCCTCACGCGCAAGCAGGCGGCGCTGGCGGCCGACGTGTCGGAGCGGCACTTCGCCAACCTGGAATACGGCATCGGCAATGCGTCGATCCTGGTGCTGCAGCAGGTGGCCAGCGCGTTGCAGTGCCCGCTGGCCGAGCTGCTGGGCGACGTGACCACCAGCAGCCCCGAATGGCTGCTGATCCGCGAGCTGCTGGAACACCGCAACGAGGTGGAGCTGCGCCGCGCCCGCATCGCGCTGACCGAGCTGCTGGGCCAGCCCGGCGGCGACCGCGCCCGCGGCGGCCGCATCGCGCTGGTGGGCCTGCGCGGGGCCGGCAAGTCCACGCTGGGCCAGCTGCTGGCCGAAGACCTGGACCTGCCCTTCGTGGAGTTGAGCCGCGAGATCGAGAAGGTGGCCGGCTGCAGCATCCGCGAGATCCACGACCTCTACGGCACCGCCGCCTACCGCCGCTACGAGCGCCGCGCACTGGAAGAAACCGTGCAGATCTATGCCGACGTGGTGATCGCCACGCCGGGCGGCATCGTCAGCGACCCCGCCACCTTCAACCTGCTGCTGGCGCACTGCACCACCATCTGGCTGCAGGCATCGCCCGAGGAGCACATGGGCCGCGTGGCCGCGCAAGGCGACCTGCGGCCGATGGCCGCCAGCAAGGAGGCGATGGAAGACCTGCGCCGCATCCTGGCCGGGCGCGCCGCCTTCTACAGCAAGGCCGACCTGACGCTGGACACCAGCGGGCAGACGCTGGAGGCCAGCTTTGCGCAGCTGCGCGGATTGGCGCGCGAGGTATTGGCCCTGGAAGCCTGACCGACGCTGCCGGCGCCGCGCGCCGCAGGCTTGGGACAAACCCGAGAATGCACTTTATTGCATTACCCTGTCCTTGACGCACGATAGCGCAGGCACTATGCTGCATTCCATCGCGTCACAGAGAAGCAACCTGCTTCCACCGACAGGAGACCCGCATGAGCGACACCCCGAGCACGGCGCCCCGCGTCGATTACCGCACCGAGCCGGGCCAGTACCGGCACTGGTCCCTCAGCACCGACGGCGCCATCGCACGGCTGTCGCTGGACATCGCGGAAGACGGTGGCATCCGCCCCGGCTACAAGCTCAAGCTCAACAGCTACGACCTGGGCGTGGACATCGAGCTGCACGACGCCCTCAACCGCGTGCGCTTCGAGCACCCCGAGGTGCAGACGGTCATCGTCACCAGCGCCAAGGACCGCATCTTCTGCTCGGGCGCCAACATCTTCATGCTGGGTGTCAGCAGCCATGCGTGGAAGGTGAACTTCTGCAAGTTCACCAACGAGACCCGCAACGGCATCGAAGACTCCTCGAAGCATGAAGGCCTGAAGTTCGTGGCCGCGGTCAACGGCGCCTGCGCCGGTGGCGGCTACGAGCTGGCCCTGGCCTGCGACGACATCGTGCTGGTGGACGACCGCAGCAGCGCCGTCAGTCTGCCCGAAGTGCCGCTGCTGGGCGTGCTGCCCGGCACCGGCGGCCTGACCCGCGTGACCGACAAGCGCAAGGTGCGCCACGACCTGGCCGACATCTTCTGCACCAGCGTGGAAGGTGTGCGCGGCCAGCGCGCGGTGGAATGGCGCCTGGTGGACGCGGTGGCCAAGCCCGCGCAGTTCGCGGCCACGGTGCAGGAGCGCGCATCGAAGCTGGCCGCCGGCAGTCGCCGCCCCGGCCCGGGCACCGCCGGCATCCGGCTGCCGCGCATCGAGCGTGAAGACGGCCCCGACAGCCTGCGCTATGACCATGTGCAGGTGCAGATCGACCGCGAGCGCCGCACCGCCACGCTGACGGTCAAGGCCCCCACCGGCGCGCAACCGACGGACGTCGCAGGCATCGAGGCCGCGGGCGCCGCCTGGTGGCCGCTGGCCATGGCCCGCCAGTTGGACGACGCCATCCTCTCGCTGCGCACCAACGAGCTGGACGTGGGCACCTGGCTGCTGAAGACCGAAGGCGACGCCGCCGCGGTGCTGGCGGTGGATGCGCTGCTGCTGCAGCAGCAAGACCACTGGCTGGTGCGTGAAACGCTGGGCCTGCTCCGCCGCACCTTCGCGCGGCTGGACGTGTCGTCGCGCAGCCTGTTTGCGCTGGTGGAGCCGGGCTCCTGCTTCGCCGGCCTGCTGGCCGAGCTGGCCTTCGCGGCCGACCGCTGCTACATGCTGGCCCTGCCCGACGAGCCCGAGCGCGCGCCGCGGCTGCAGCTGGACGAACTGAACTTCGGCCCGCTGCCGCTGGTGACCGACCAGAGCCGCCTGGCCCGCCGCTTCCATGAAGAAGCGCCCGCGCTGGACGCCGCCCGCGCCGCCCTCGGCCGCGCGCTGGATGCCGACGAGGCGCTGCAGCTGGGCCTGGTGACGGCCGCGCCCGACGACATCGACTGGGACGACGAGATCCGCATCGCCATCGAAGAGCGCGCGGCCATGTCGCCCGATGCCTTGACCGGCCTGGAAGCCAACCTGCGCTTTTCCGGCAAGGAAAACATGGTCACCCGCGTGTTCGGCCGCCTGACGGCCTGGCAGAACTGGATCTTCAACCGCCCCAATGCCGTTGGCGACAAGGGCGCCTTGAAGGTGTACGGCAAGGGTGAGAAGGCCGCCTTCGACCTGAATCGCGTTTGATGAGGACACGGACATGAGCACCATCGACTACGCCCAGAAGATTCCGAACAACGTCAACCTGAGCGACGACCGCACCCTGCAGCGCGCGCTGGAAGGCTGGCAGCCCAACTTCATCCAGTGGTGGGACGACGTCGGCCCCGAAGGCTCGACCGACTACGACGTGTACCTGCGCACCGCCGTCAGCGTCGACCCGCAGGGCTGGGCCCAGTTCGGCCACGTGAAGATGCGCGACTACCGCTGGGGCATCTTCCTGAACCCCGGCGATGCCAACCGCCAGATCCACTTCGGCGACCACAAGGGCGAAAAAGCCTGGACCGACGTGCCCGGCGAACACCGCGCCAACCTGCGCCGCATCATCGTGACCCAGGGCGACACCGAGCCGGCCAGCGTGGAGCAGCAGCGCCACCTGGGCCTGACCGCGCCCAGCATGTACGACCTGCGCAACCTCTTCCAGATCAACGTGGAAGAAGGCCGCCACCTGTGGGCCATGGTGTACCTGCTGCACAAGCACTTCGGCCGCGACGGCCGCGAAGAGGCCGAGGCCCTGCTGCAGCGCCAGTCGGGCGACGAGAACAACCCGCGCATCCTGGGCGCGTTCAACGAGAAGACGCCCGACTGGCTGAGCTTCTTCATGTTCACCTACTTCACCGACCGCGACGGCAAGTTCCAGCTGGCCGCGCTGTCGGAAAGCGCCTTCGATCCGCTGGCCCGCACCACCAAGTTCATGCTGACGGAAGAGGCGCACCACATGTTCGTGGGCGAAAGCGGCGTCTCGCGCGTCATCGCCCGCACCTGCCAGGTGATGAACGAGCTGAAGACCGACGACGTGCAGAAGGTGCGCGCGGCCGGCGCCATCGACCTGCCCACCATCCAGCGCTACCTCAACTTCCATTACTCGGTCACCATCGACCTCTTCGGCGCCGACCAGTCGAGCAATGCCGCCACCTTCTACAGCTCGGGCCTGAAGGGCCGCTACGAAGAAGGCAAGCGCGACGACGACCACCTGCTCAAGGGCCAGACCTACCGCGTGCTGGAAGTGCAGAACGGCCAGCTGGTGGACAAGGAAGTGCCGATGCTCAATGCGCTGAACGAAGTGCTGCGCGACGACTTCATCAAGGACTCGGTGGCCGGCGTGAACCGCTGGAACAAGGTGATCGAGAAGGCCGGCATTCCCACCCGCCTGTCGGTGCCGCACAAGGCCTTCAACCGCCAGATCGGTGCGCTGGCGGGCCTGAAGCTGTCGCCCGACGGCCGTGTGGTGAGCGAAGCCGAATGGCAGGCGCGGCAGAGCGAATGGCTGCCCACGACCGAAGACCGCGCCTTCGTCGCCAGCCTGATGGGCCGTGTGGTGGAACCGGGCAAGTTCGCGAACTGGATCAGCCCGCCGGTGATGGGCATCAACCGCCAGCCCGTGGACTTCGAATACGTCCGCTTTAACTAGCCCACCCCGGGAGCGGGCAAGCATGAATGCCATGACTGACGTTGCTGTGATCAAGCAGCACCTGATCGATCCGGAGATCTGCATCCGGTGCAACACCTGCGAGGCCACCTGCCCGATCGGGGCGATCACGCACGACGACCGCAACTACGTGGTCAAGGCCGACGTGTGCAACGGCTGCATGGCCTGCATCTCGCCCTGCCCCACCGGCTCCATCGACAACTGGCGCACGATGCCCGCCACGCGCGCCTACCCGATCGAAGAGCAGCTGCTGTGGGACGAGCTGCCGCCCGAGCTGACGCCCGAGCAGCTGGCCGAGGCCGGCGTGTCAACTGATGCGCAGGCCGAAGCGGCGGTGCCGGTGCTGGCCCAGGCGCCGGCCGCCGCTGCGGCCAGCCTGGCTGAGACGCCGTTCAACAGCGCGGCCTACGGCGCCACCACGCCGCCGTGGTCGGCCGCGCATGCGTACACCAACCTGTACCCACCCAAGAAGCCCACCACCGCCACCGTGGTGGGCAACATCAACTGCACCGAAAGCGGCTTTGCCAGCGAAACCCACCACGTGGTGCTGGACTTCGGGAGCATGCCGTTCCCGGTGCTGGAGGGGCAGAGCATCGGCATCATTCCGCCCGGCGTGGAT
>NZ_CAXFDV010000610.1:0-4534 GCF_964001545.1 uncultured Aquincola sp. | reverse complement strand
GCCAGCGGCGACACCGGCCGCAGCAGGCTGATCAGCGGATTGACCATGCGGCTGAGGAACTCGAAGCGGCCGATGAGAAAGCCCAGCGGAATGCCCACCAGCGCCGCCAGGCCGAAGCCCACGCCCACGCGCTCCAGCGAGAACAAAATGTTCCAGCCGATGCCCTGGTCATTGGGGCCGTTGCTGTAGAACGGATCGGCGAACAGCTTGACCGCCGCCTCGAAGGTGGCCTGCGGCGTGGGAAAGGTGGTGCTGCCCCGCGTGAGCAGGCCCCACACGCCCACCAGCAGCGCCAGGCCCAGCACGGGCGGCAGCACGGTCATCCACAGCGCGCGCAGGTCGATGGGCGTGCGGGGCGGGGCGGCGGGGCGGGGCGATGGCGCCACGGCGGTTTCTGCAGCGGCTGCGGGCGCGGCGTGAGGCGCGGCGGCGTCGTCTTGCGTCTGCAGCGGCGAATGGAACACGGCACTGACCATGAGGTTCTCCTGGTGTCCCGCCGTCAGGCGGCGCTGAGCTTGATCTTGAAGCCGTCGGCGTACTTGGCCGGCTCCTTGCCGTCCCACACCACGCCGTCGATCAGCTTGCTGCTGCGCATCACGTCCTTGGGCACGCTGATATTCATCGCGCCGGCCACCTGTCTATACAAGTCGACCTGGTTGATCTGCCTGGCCACGGCCAGGTAGTCGGGGTGCTCGCGCAGCAGGCCCCAGCGCTTGTGCTGGGTGAGGAACCACATGCCGTCGGACAGGTACGGGAAGTTCACCGCGCCGTCGTTGAAGAACTTCATGTGGTTGGGGTCGTCCCAGGTCTTGCCCAGGCCGTTCTGGTAGCGGCCCAGGATGCGCTGGTTGATGGCGTCCACCGCGGTGTTGACGTAGGCCTTGTCGGCCACGGTCTCGGCCATCTTCAGCTTGTTCTGCAGGCTGGCGTCGATCCAGCGGCTGGCTTCCAGCGCCGCCATCATCACCGCACGGGTGGTGTTGGGGTACTTCTTGACGAAGTCGCCCGTGGTGCCCAGCACCTTCTCGGGGTGGTCCTTCCAGATGTCCTGCGTGGTGACGGCGGTGATGCCGATGCCGTCCATGATGGCGCGGTGGCCCCAGGGCTCGCCGACGCAGTAGCCGTCCATGTTGCCCACGCGCATGTTGGCCACCATCTGCGGCGGCGGCACGGTGATGACCTTGGCGTCCTTCATGGGGTTGATGCCCACGCTGGCCAGCCAGTAGTACAGCCACATCGCGTGGGTGCCGGTGGGAAAGGTCTGCGCGAAGGTGTATTCGCGCTTTTCGGCAGCCATGGCCTTGGCCAGCGAGGCACCGTCCACCGCGCCCTTGTCCGCCAGCTTCTTGCTCAGCGTGATGGCCTGGCCGTTGTTGTTGATGGTCATCAACACCGCCATGTCCTTGCCCTTGTTGCCGGGCATGCCCACGCCCAGGTGCACGCCGTACACCAGGCCGTAGAGCACATGGGCCATGTCCAACTCGCCATTGACCAGCTTGTCGCGCACGCCGGCCCAGGAGGCTTCCTTGGTGGGGATGATCTTGACGCCGTACTTGCGGTCGAAGCCCAGCACCGAGGCCATCACCACCGACGCGCAGTCGGTCAGCGGGATGAAGCCGATGCGCACTTCCTCCTTCTCGGGCTTGTCCGACCCCTGGGCGTACACGGCGGATTGAAGCCCGGGCACAACCCCCGCGGCGGTGGAGGCCGCGGCGGCGGCAACGAGTTGGCGGCGTCCCATGTTGATCTGGTCCTTGGCTGGCATGTGGTCCCCGATGCTGTCAGGCGAAGAAATGGCAAACAAAAAAGGCGTCCCTCACGGACCCCGGGCTTCGCCTCGGGGGGTGGGGGACGCCTTCGTCCGGTGCCTGGCACGCCAGCGGTGGCGCACCAGGATGTGTTCACGAGATCGCCGTTGACCTCTTGCCGCGGTCTGGTCGCAAGCCGCATGCCAGGCATTTGCTGCTCAAAACCGCGGCCGGCGCACGTTCAGCGTGCCGCGGCTGCGCCGCGCTGGTGCCTGTGAGCGGCCGGGCTCAGCCCAGCAGGTCGGACACGTCGACGATGCGCTGCGCCACCTCGGCCAGCTTCAGGCCCTTGTCCATCGCCGTCTTGCGCAGGCGGGCGTAGGCCTCTTCTTCGCCGATGGCCTGGCGCTTCATCAGGATGCCCTTGGCCCGCTCGATCACCTTGCGTTCGCTGAGCTGACTGCGCGCCTGGGCCAGCTCGGTGCGCAGGCGTTCCTCGTGCTCGAAGCGCGCCATCGCGATGTCCAGCACCGGCTTGACCCGCTCGGAAGCCAGGCCGGCCACCACATAGGCGGTGACGCCGGCCGCGATGGCGTCGCGCACATGGCTGGTGTCTTCGTCGTCGGTGAACAGCACGATGGGCCGGCGCGCGTCGCGGGTGGCCATGACCACATGCTCCAGCGTGTCGCGGGCCTGGCTTTCGGCGTCCACCACGATCATGTCGGGCTGGATCTGCGCCAGCCGGTCGGGCAGGAACACGTCCACCGGCAGCACCGCCACGATGTTGTAGCCCGCTTCCAGCAGGCCGATGCGCAGGCTGCGCGAACGTTCGGCCTCCCACCAGGCGTCCACGTCATGCGGTTCGGGCGAAAGCGATTCCGGCGCGACGATGACGATGCGCAAGGGCGACGGGGACGACGGCATGCGGGGCTGGCGAGCAAGGTTCGCGCCACCAGGGCGGCGCTGACTACACTGGGCGGATGAATGTACTTGGCATCGAATCGTCCTGCGACGAGACCGGTGTGGCCCTGGTGACGAGCGATGGCACGGGCGTGCCGCGGCTGCTGGCCCATGCGTTGCACAGCCAGATCGACATGCACCAGGCCTATGGCGGCGTGGTGCCCGAACTGGCCTCGCGCGACCACATCCGGCGGGTATTGCCGCTGACCCGGCAGGTGTTGGCCGAGGCCGGCCTGGGCCTGGACGCGGTGGACTTGGTGGCCTTCACCCGCGGCCCCGGGCTGGCCGGCGCGCTGCTGGTGGGCGCGGGCGTGGCCTGCGCGCTGGCGGCCGCGCTGGACAAGCCCACGCTGGGCGTGCACCACCTGGAAGGGCACTTGCTGTCGCCGTTTCTCTCTGCCGATCCGCCGGAGTTTCCGTTCGTGGCGCTGCTGGTCTCAGGCGGCCACACGCAACTGATGCACGTGGCCGGCGTGGGTGCGTACGAGATGCTGGGCGAGACCATCGACGACGCGGCCGGCGAAGCCTTCGACAAGTCGGCCAAGCTGCTGGGCCTGGGCTACCCGGGCGGGCCGGCGCTGTCGCGCATGGCCGCTTTCGGCGACCCCACGGCCTTTGCGCTGCCGCGGCCCATGCTGCACAACGGCAACCTCGACTTCTCCTTCGCCGGCCTGAAGACCGCGGTGCTGACCCAGGTGCGCAAGCTGGGCAGCAACGTGTGCGAGCAGGACCGTGCCAACCTGGCGGCCAGCACGCAGGCCGCCATCGTGGAGGTGCTGGTCAGGAAGTCGATGCGGGCGCTGAAGGAATCAGGCGCGCGCCGCCTGGTGGTGGCCGGCGGCGTCGGCGCCAACAGCGAGCTGCGGGCGCAGCTGAATGCCGCCTGCCAGAAGGCGAAGGTGCGGGTGCACTACCCCGAGCTGGACCTGTGCACCGACAACGGCGCGATGATCGCGATGGCGGCCGCGATGCGGCTGCAAAGCGGCCGGGCCACGCCGTCGCACGACTACGCCTTCGACGTGCGGCCGCGCTGGCCGCTGCAGTCGGCTTAGTGCTCGTTCAGTGATGCGCGCGATCACGCGGCTGGTGCTCGGGCACCTCGCGCACGTCCACGTCCACCACGTCGATCCCGTCGGCCTCGTTCAGGCGCTGCCCGCCGGCCCGCGGCGGCCGGCCGGCACGGGCGGCCTGCCGGGCCAGCATGCTGACCAGGTCTTGCGCCGGCTGACGGCCGCGCAGCCGCTGCCAGCCCCACCAGCCGAAGAGGGCGACGGCGCCGACCACCAGGCTCAGCCACAGCACCAGCAGGCCGGCCACAGCCACCAGGCTGCCGACCACCACCGACACCATGCCGCCGACGGCGCCCAGTGCGCCCCAGGTGCCCGCACGGGGGTGCGAGCGCCGCGGCCCGCCGATTCGATCGTTGAAGTTCATGAGGGTCCGACGCCTGGCGGGCGAAGGAGTTCCGCCCCGCCGGCAGCGCGCATGTTACGGCTGTGCAAATCCGCCGGGGCTGTCCTCTGGCCGGCGGTGGCGTGTGGCTGCTGGGCACCGGCCGCTGCCCGCCCGGCGGTGCCGGCCGCCGCCGGGCCCGCCGGCACCGCACCGGTGCTGCGCATCCAGCAGGTGCAGGGCAGTGGCCCTGCCAGCCCCTGGCAGGGCCGGTGGGTGGCGGTGCAGGGTGTGGTCACCGGGCTGCTGAGCACCGGTTTCACGCTGCAGGAAGAAGCGCCGCAGGGGCCGCCGGACGCATCGTCGGGCCTGCAGGTGCACACGCGCCAGCGCCAGGGGCTCGCGCCCGGCGTGCGGGTGCGGGTCACCGGCCG
>NZ_CAXFDV010000609.1:0-6166 GCF_964001545.1 uncultured Aquincola sp. | reverse complement strand
GGCTTGCCGGGGTCGGCATGCAGCACGCTGCCTTCCTGGATGTTGCTGTGGGCGCCGATGCGCACCGGCTCGGGCTGGTCGCCGCGCACCACGGCGCCGAACCACACGCTGGCGCCTTCGCCCAGCTCCACGTTGCCGATGACCTGGGCACTGTCGGCCACCCAGGCGGTGTCGGCGATGCGTGGTGTCAGGTCGTCCAGTTGGTACACGGCCATGCGTTGCTCTCCTCGGGGCGGGCTGCTGCGATGCAGCCGATGCTAGCCGCCGGCCGGCAACAGCACACCGGCGGCACGCAAGGCCTCGATGTCACCCGCGAGATAGCCGAGTTCGTGCAACAGTGCTTCGGTGTGCTGGCCGAGCGCCGGCGGCGGCTGGCGCACGCCCAGGCGCTCACCGTCCAGCGCCAGCGGCAGCAGCGCGGTGCGCGTCTCGACCGGGCGGCCGGCGCCGCTGGCATCGGCCGGCACCGTCACCGGGGCCAGGCCGCCGGTGGCCAGCAGGTGGGGGTCTTGCAGCAGGTCCTGCGGACGGGTGATGGGCGCATATGGCAGGCCGTGGCGCTCGAAGGTGGCGGCGATGTCGGTGGCCGTGCGCCCGGCCAGATGCTGGCGCAGCTGCGGCAGCAGCCAGTCGCGCGCGGCCACCCGCAGGTTGTTGCTGGCCAGGCGCGGGTCGGCCTTGAGCGCCGGCAGCCCGAAGGCGTCGCAGAACAGCGCCCATTGCGTGTCGCTGACCACCGCCAGGAAGATCTGCTCATCGCCGGCCACGGTGAACACATCGTACACCGCCCAGGCCGAGATGCGGCTGGGCATGGGCGCCGCCGCTTTGCCGGTGACGGCGAACTGCATCATGTGCTGGGCCACCAGGAACACGTTGTTCTCGAACAGCGCGCTCTGCACTTCCTGGCCGCGGCCGGTGCGCTCGCGCTGGGCCAGCGCGGCCATGGCGCCGATGGCGCCGAACATGCCGCCCATGATGTCGTTGACGCTGGTGCCCGCGCGCAGCGGCCGGCCTTCGGGGCCGGTCATGTAGGCCAGGCCGCCCATCATCTGCACCACCTCGTCCAGCGCGGTGCGGTGCTCGTACGGGCCGGGCAGAAAGCCCTTGTGGCTGACGTACACCAGCCGCGGATTGAGCTGCGACAGCGCCGCATAGCCCAGGCCCAGCTTGTCCATGGTGCCGGGCTTGAAGTTCTCGCTGAACACGTCGGCCGTGCCCACCAGCCGCAGCACCAGCTCGCGACCGCGGGCGTCCTTCACGTCCACCGCCAGGCTCTTCTTGTTGCGGTTGAACACCGAGAAAAAGCCCGCGCCCGAGCCCACCAGCCGGCGCGTGGCATCGCCCTGCAAGGGCTCGACCTTGATGACCTCGGCGCCCAGGTCGCCCAGCACCAGGCCGCAGGTGGGGCCCATCACCATGTGGGTGAACTCGACGATGCGGGTGCCTTGGTAGGGCAGCTCGCGCTGCGCGGTGTCTTGAGCGGGCGCGCTCATCGGGCCACCTCGCCACGCGCGACGAAGCCCTTGGGCAGGCCGGCCTCGGGCACATGGCCGTACAGCGGCTCGTCGGGCAGGCCTTCACGCAGCAGCGTGCGCGCCTGCAGCAGCGCGGGCAGATCGATGCCGGTGCGGTGACCCATGGCCTGCAGCATCCACACCAGGTCTTCGGTGACGATGTTGCCGCTGGCGCCTGGCGCATAGGGGCAGCCGCCGATGCCGCCCTGGCTGGCGTCGAAGGTGGTGACGCCGGCTTCCAGCGCCGCCACCACATTGGCCAGGCCCTGGCCGCGGGTGTTGTGAAAGTGTGCGCCGCCCGCCCGCTCACCCAGCTCCGCGTGCAGGCGGGTGAAGAGGCGCCGCACCTGCACCGGCTCGGCATAACCGCTGGTGTCCGACAGGCCCACTTCGTCCACGCCCAACTCCGCCATGCTGGCGGCCATGCGCAGCGTCTCGTCGTCGCTCACCGCACCCGCCAGCGTACAGCCAAAGGCCACCGACAGGCCGGCCTCCAGCGCGATCTGCGGGTAGCGCTCATTGCGCAGCGCCACGACGTTGCGCAACTCGTCGGCCATCTGCGCATGGGTCTTGCGCACGTTGGCCAGCGAATGCGCCTCGGTCACCGACACCGGCAGCGTGAGCTTGTGCACCCCGGCCTCGAAGGCGGCCTGCGCGCCGCGGAAGTTGGGGGCCAATGCGGCCACGCGCAGCCCGGGCAGCCGCAGCGCGTGGGCCACCACCTCGGCCACGTCGGCCATCTGCGGCAGCAGTTTGGCGGGCACGAAGGAGCCGACCTCGATCTCGGGCACGCCGGCGGCGGCCAGCGCCGCGATCCAGCGGTGCTTGGCCGCGGTGGGCATCACGGTGGTGATGCTTTGCAGGCCGTCGCGCGGGCCTACTTCGCTGATCAGCAGGGGGGTCATGGGGCCTCGCTCAAAGTTCTGTAAGATAGACCGCTTGTTCGCACAACAGAATTCTAACCAACATGCCCCGCAAAGCCGCCACCGCCTCCCTGGCCGACCAGCATGCCGCCCCCGGCGGCGCGGCGGCGGTCGATCGTGCGTTGTCGCTGCTGGGCTGTTTCCGGGCGGGGGAGGCGGGGCTCTCGCTGGCCGAACTAGCCGAACGCAGCCAGCTCTACAAGAGCACCGCGCTGCGGCTGCTGGCTTCGCTGGAGCATGCGCAGCTGGTGGCGCGCGGTGCCGATGGCCGCTATGCGCTGGGCTCGGGCGTGGCGCGGCTGCATGCGGTGTACCTGTCGTCGTTCTCGCTGCAGGCGCAGGTGCTGCCGGTGCTGCAGCAGCTGGTGGCGCGCACGCAGGAAAGCGCGGCCTTCCATGTGCGGCAGGGCGACCAGCGTTTGTGCCTGTACCGGGTGGACTCACCACAGGTGCTGCGCGACCACACCAAGGCCGGCGACCTGCTGCCGCTGGACAGGGGCGCCGGCGGGCGGGTGCTGCTGGCCTTTGCCGGCCAGCGCGGCCGGGTGTATGAGCAGATCCGCCGTGAAGGCGTGTGCGCGCTGTCGGGCGACCGCACGGCCGAGCTGTCCGGCATCTCGGCGCCCGTGTTCGGCGCCGCGGGCGAGCTGGTGGGCGCGCTCACGCTCACCATGCCCACGCCGCGCTACCGGCCCGCCACGCAGCAGCCGGCGGTGCAGGCGGCGGCAGCGCAGCTCAGCGCTGCGCTGGGCCATCTCGAAGGCTGAAGCTCAGTAAAGGACGCGGCAGCGGATCGTGCCCGGCACGCCGCACAACTGCGCCAGCGCAGCGTCGCTGGTGGTGCTGTCGACGTCGATCACCACATAGCCCACGTCGTCGTTGGTGCGCAGGTACTGCGCCGCGATGTTGATGCCGGCCTGCGAAAAGCGCTCGTTCACATGCGCCAGCACGCCCGGCACGTTGCGGTGGATGTGCAGCAGCCGGCTGCGGCCGGTGTGCTCGGGCAGCGCCACTTCGGGGAAGTTGACCGCCGACACCGTGGAGCCGTTGTTGCTGTAGCGGATGAGCTTGGCCGCCACCTCGCGGCCGATGTTGGCCTGCGCCTCGGCGGTGCTGCCGCCGATGTGGGGCGTCAGCAGCACGTTCTCGAAGCGGGTGAGCGGCGACTCGAACACCGCGTCGTTGCCCTTGGGCTCGACCGGGAACACGTCGATGGCGGCACCGCCGATGTGCTTGCGCTCCAGCGCGTCGGCCAGCGCGTCGATGTCCACCACCGTGCCGCGCGAGGCATTGATCAGGTGCGCACCGGGCTTCATCTTCGCCAGCTGTTCGGCGCCGATCAGGTTGACGGTGGAAGGCAGCTCGGGCACGTGCAGCGTGACCACGTCGGCGCCGGCCAGCAGCTCGTCCAGCGAAGCCACCTGGCTGGCGTTGCCCAGCGTCAGCTTGGCTTCGATGTCATGGAAGATGACCCGCATGCCCAGCTGCTCGGCCAGCACGCCGATCTGCGTGCCGATGTGGCCATAGCCCACGATGCCCAGCGTCTTACCGCGCACTTCGTAAGAGCCGGCGGCGCTCTTGTCCCAGCCGCCGCGGTGCTGCAGCGCGTTCTTCTGCGGAATGCCGCGCATCAGCATGATGACCTCGGCCAGCACCAGCTCGGCCACGCTGCGGGTGTTGCTGAAGGGCGCGTTGAACACCGGAATGCCCAGCTGCATCGCCGCCGTCAGGTCGACCTGGTTGGTGCCGATGCAAAAGCACCCCACCGCCGCCAGCTTGGGCGCCTGCTGCAGCACCTCGGCCGTAAGCTGGGTGCGCGAGCGGATGCCCAGGAAGTGCGCGTCGCGGATGGCCTCGACCAGCGCATCACCCGACAAGGCCTTGGGCGAGGTGACGATCTGCGAATAGCCGTCGGCCTGCAGCGCATCCACCGCGGTGGCGTGGATGCCTTCGAGCAGCACGAACTTGAGCTTGTCCTTGGCGACGGAAAGGCGCTGTGTCATCTTGTTCTGGCGGTTGGAAGCAGTGCCGCCATTGTGGCAACCGCCGTTCCCTGTCACGGCGGTGGGGCCATGAAGCGGCTCAGCTTCTGCGGATCTGCAGCGGCCCGAACGACTGGCAGTTGGGCATCATCGAGATCGCGTTGATGGTGACGTGCGCCGGCCGCGTGGCCAGCCAGTGCACCGTGTCGGCAATGTCTTCGGCCGTCAGCGGCTGGGTGCCGGCGTACACGCTGGCGGCCTTCTGGTCGTCGCCATGGAAGCGCACGTTGGAAAACTCGGTGCCGCCCACCAGGCCCGGCTCCACACAGGTGGCGCGCACGCCGGTGCCGATGAGGTCGGCATTGAGGTTGTGGGTGAACTGGTGCACGAAAGCCTTGGTGGCGCCGTACACGTTGCCGCCGGGGTAGGGCACTTCGCCGGCGATGGAGCCGATGTTGATGACCGAGCCGCGGCCACGCGCCACCATGCCGGGCGTGATGGCGCGGGTGACGTTGACCAGGCCCGCGCAGTTGGTGGCGATCATGCGCTCCCAGTCGTCGATGTCGGCCTGGTGCGCCGGCGCCAGTCCCAGCGCCAGCCCGGCGTTGTTGACCAGCACGTCCACCTCGGCGAACGCGGCAGGCAGGGCGGCCAGCGCCGCGGCGGTTGCCGGGCGGTCGGTCACGTCCAGTGCCAGCGGCAGCACGCGGCCGGGGTGCTGGTCGGCCAGCGCCTGCAGCCGGTCGACCCGGCGGGCGGCGGCGATCACATGGGCGCCATCGGCCAGAAAGCGCTGGGCGATGGCGAGGCCGAAGCCGGCGCTGGCGCCGGTGACGAGAACGGTGGTCATGCAGCAGATCCTTGTTCGGGGGATCCGCCACTGTAGAGCGTCAGTCGGTGGCTGGCAGCCGCGCCGCCATCCGCCCCAGCAGGCGTGTCAGCGTCGCCTGCTCCTCGGCGCTGAGGTCGGCCGCCAGCGTGGCCGCCAGGCGCTTGCGCTGGCGCTGCATCTGGCGGTGCGCGGCCTTGCCCGCATCGGTGAGCGTCAGGCGCCAGCGGCGGCCGTCCGCCGCGTCGGGCGCGCGCTGCAGCAGGCCGGCTTGCACCAGCCGCGCCGCCATGCGGGTGACCTGCGCCTTGTCGCGCCCGGTGGCCTGCGCCAGCGATTGTTGCGAGCAACCTTCGCCCTCGGCCACCACCGACATCAGCCACAGGTCGAGCGGGCTGGCCGCGATGCCCTGCTCGTCCAGCACCTGCTGCATCCAGCCTCGGAAGCCGTTGAACACGTCGATCACAGGCTGCAGCAAATCGTCTTCCGGGCGGGCGGCGGTCATGGAGGTCTCCGAGGTTCTGGTCTTGTCGGACGATGATACGGTGAATTTGGTTGATTGCATCAACCATTTATGGCTAAGATCGCCGGCTTCGCCCCTCAGGCGCCGGCTGCGGCGCCCACCACCATGTCCACATCCACCGCCGGCGCACTGCCGGCCGCCCGGGCGCCGCTGTCGCTCATCCTCGTGCTGGGCGGGCTTTCCGCCTTTGCGCCGCTGTCCATCGACCTCTACCTGCCCGCGTTCCCGGCCATCGCGGCCGACCTGGGCGTGCCGGCCGGCCAGGTGCAGTACACCCTGGCCGCCTACTTCCTGGGCATGGCCCTGGGCCAGGCGGTGCACGGCCCGCTGGCCGACCGCTTCGGCCGCAAGCCACCGCTGTATGCCGGCCTGGCGCTGTACCTGCTGGCGTCCAT
>NZ_CAXFDV010000608.1:0-9982 GCF_964001545.1 uncultured Aquincola sp. | reverse complement strand
CCGCAGCCAGGGCAGGCCCAGTTCGCCGTCGGGGCCGATCACCATGTGCGCTGCTCCAACACGCGCAGGATGTCCTGCCACACGGCTTCGCGCGGCTGGCTGCTGTCGATGCGGGCAAAGCGCTGGGGCGCCGCCTGCGCCCGTGCGGCGTAACCCGCGCGCACCCGCTCGAAGAAAGCCAGGTCCTGCGCCTCGAAGCGGTCGGGCGCACGCACCGCGGCGCGCCGCTCGGCGGCGGTGGCGGGCGGCAGGTCGAACCACACCGTCAGGTCGGGCTGGCGGTCCTGCTGCACCCAGGTTTCCAACTGGGCCAGCACGGCCAGGTCGAAGCCGCGGCCGCCGCCCTGGTAGGCGAAGGTGGCATCGGTGAAGCGGTCGCTGAGCACCCAGGCGCCGCGGGCCAGGGCGGGCTCGATCAGCGTCTGCAGGTGGTCGCGGCGGGCGGCGAACACCAGCAGGGTTTCGGTCAGCGGGTCCATCGGCGCTTCCAGCACCAGGGTGCGCAACTGCTCGGCCAGCGGCGTGCCGCCGGGCTCGCGCGTCAGCACCACTTCACGACCACGCGCGCGCAGCCAGTCGGCCGCGGCGGCGATGTGCGAGGACTTGCCCGCGCCGTCGATGCCCTCGAAGCTGATGAAGCGCCCCGGCACGGCAGGGGCTGCGGATGGAAGGCTCACTTGCTGCTGCGCTGGCGCTGGTACTGGTTGACCGCGCGATTATGGTCGGCCAGGTTCTCGCTGAAGGCGCTGCTGCCATCGCCCCGTGCCACGAAGTACAGCGCCGGGGTGCGGGCCGGCTGCACCGCCGCGCGCAGCGAGGCCAGGCCCGGCATCGCGATGGGCGTGGGCGGCAGGCCGGCGCGCAGGTAGGTGTTGTAGGGCGTGTCGGTCTGCAGGTCGCGCTTGCGCAGGTTGCCGTCGAAGGCGGTGCCCATGCCGTAGATCACCGTCGGGTCGGTCTGCAGCGGCATGCCGATGCGCAGCCGGTTGGTGAACACGCCGGCCACCAGCGGCCGGTCGGCGGCGGTGCCGGTTTCCTTCTCGACGATGGAGGCCAGGATCAGCGCCTCCTGCGGGCTTTTCAACGGCAGGTCGGCGGCGCGCTGTTCCCACACCTCGGCCAGCCTGCGCTCCATCGCCGCATGCGCGCGCTTGAGCACCGTCAGGTCGCTGACGCCGCGGCTGTAGGCATAGGTATCGGGAAAGAAGCGGCCTTCGGCCGGCACGCCGGGCGCGCCCAGTGCGGCCATCAGCTCGGCGTCGCTCATCTCGCGCGTCACGGGCTTGAGCGATGGCGCCGCCGCCAGCGCCTGCCGGAACTGGCGCAGCGTCCAGCCGTCGATCAGGCGCACCACCTCCAGCACCTCATCGCCCTGCACCATCTTGGCCAGCAGCCGGCGCGGCGAGGTCTCGGCGTCGATCTCGTAGCTGCCGGCGCGGATGCGGCGCGCATCGCCCGACCAGCGGAACCATTCGTACAGCAGCCGGGGGTCGGCCTGCACGCCGGCCTGCACCCAGGCCTGGGCCACGTCGCGCGGCGAGGTGCCGGGCTCGATCGACAGCTCCACATGCGGCTGCGCCAGCGGCAGCGGCCGGTTCAGCCACCAGGCCACCAGCCCCACCACCATCAGCACACCGGCCACCATCACCAGCAGCGCCCTTGCCACCATCCGCCCAAGCGCCTTCATCCGGTAAGTCCAGCCCAGCCTGTCGTCATCGTGCGGCTGATGATAATGGGCTGATGGACACCCCTTTTTCTCCCTCCGAGACCCACGGCGCCGCGCGGCTGGCGCACTGGGGCGTGATCCGGGCCACCGGTGCGGACGCGGCCAGCTTCCTGCACGGCCAGCTCACACAAGACATCGAGAACCTGCCGGCCGGCCAGTGGCGCCTGGCGGGCTACTGCTCGCCCAAGGGCCGGCTGCTGGCCAGCTTCGTGGTGCTGCGCGGCAGCGCCGACGACCTGCTGCTGCTGTGCAGCGCCGACCTGCTGGCGCCCACGCTCAAGCGCCTGTCCATGTACGTGCTGCGGGCCAAGTGCAAGCTCACCGACGCCAGCGCCGAGCTGGCGGTGGTGGGCCTGGCCGGATCCAATGCGCTGGCCAGCCTGGAAGCCGCCAGCGCCGCACCGGGCACCGTGCTGACGCAGCCGCAAGGCCAGCTGGCGGTGCTGCCGGCGGTGGCTGGTTGCGCGCGGGCGGTTTACATCGGCGCGGCCGAGGCGCTGCCCGCCCTGCCCCCGCTGGACGCGGCGGCCTGGGACGCGCTGGAAGTGCGCAGCGGCATTCCGCGCATCGTGGCGGCCACGGTGGAAAAGTTCGTGCCGCAGATGATCAACCTGGAGCTGGTGGGTGGCGTCAACTTCCAGAAGGGCTGCTACCCGGGGCAGGAAGTGGTGGCGCGCAGCCAGTACCGCGGCACCACCAAGCGCCGCGCCGCGCTGTTCGAGCTGGACGCGGCGGCGCAGCCCGGCCAGGAAGTGTTCGACGCCCAGGACCCCGGCCAGCCGGCAGGCATGGTGATCAATGCGTCGGCGGGCCAGCCCGCCACCGCGCTGGTGGAAGTGAAGCTGGCCGCGCTCGACGAAGCGCGGCTGCACCTGGGCGCGGCCGACGGCCCGGCGCTGCGGCCGTTGGCCCTGCCCTATCCGCTGCCCAGCGCAGCCGAGTAAGGGCCGCACGCTGACAGGCGCGACCGCCGCAAAGCCCGTAGGCCGGCCTGCGGTGGCCCGCTCCGTTACAGTGCCGCCGTGCTCCAGTTCCCGTCTTTCTCTCTGGGCCACCGCGCCTATGTGTACTACCGCGTAGCACCGGCCGATGCCGCGGCCTGCATCCAGGCGGTGCAGGCGCTGCAAGGCCAGTGGCTGACACGCCACCCGGGCCTGCAGGCGCAGCTGCTGATCAAGCAGCCGGCAGCGCCGGCCGACGCCCTGTCCGACCCCGCCAGGCCACCCCGCACCACGCTGATGGAAACCTATGCGTGGCAACCGCCTGATGCCGCCGCGCAGCCGCCCGACGCCGTGGCCCTGGAGGCCGCCATGGCGGCCTGCACCGCGCCCTGGGTGGACGGCGCCCGCCATGTCGAGGTGTTTGCGCCATGTGTCTAGCGGCGCTGTCCATCGGCCAGCATGCGCGCCATGTGTTCGTGCTGGCCGCCAATCGCGACGAGTACCACCAGCGCCCCGCTGCCCGGCTGGGCTGGTGGCTGCCCGATGGCGGCGGCCCGGCGGTGCTGGGTGGCCGCGACCTGCAGGCCGGCGGCAGCTGGTGCGCGCTCAGCGCCACCGGCCGGCTGGCGCTGGTCACCAACGTGCGGCGGCCCGGTGCCTTCGAAGCCGGCGCGCCCTCGCGCGGCGAGATCGTGGCGCAGTGGTTGCGCGGCGACCAGCCGCCCGACCGCTTCTGGGTGCAGGTGGGCCTGGCGGGCTACAACCCGTTCAACCTGATCGCGATCGACTTTGCGCAGGCGCTGCACTTCTGGTGCGGTGAAGACGCCGCCCCCCGCCGGCTGGACACCGGGCGCTTTTACGGCCTGTCGAATGCGCAGCTGGACACGCCCTGGCCCAAGGTGGTGGCCCTGAAGCAGGCCATGCGCTCGGCCGTTGGCGCCGCCCGCAGCGTGCAAGGCCTGGCCGACCGGCTGTTCACCGCGCTGGCCGACCGCCGCACCTGGCCCGATGCCGACCTGCCGCGCACCGGTGTGCCGATCGAACGGGAACGTGAACTGTCGGCTGCCTTCGTGCACATGCCCGACCGTGGCTACGGCACCCGCTGCTCCACCGTGGTGATCGTCGAGCGCACCGAAGCGGGAGTGGTCACGCATGTGCAGGAGCGCAGCTTCCGGCCCGACGGCAGCCCCGAGGCGGTGCGCCGGGCCGTGCTGCCCCACTGGCCGCCCCAGGCCGGTGCGCAGCAGGCCTGGTCGGTGGAGCAGGCCCATGCGACCGAGCAGGAGTTTGCGGCGCCGTGAGGTGGGTGGCCGCCCTTCAAGGCGCCCGTGCCATCTCCACGTGCGGGATGCCCGCCTCTTCGAACACTGGTCCGCGCGTTGCAAAACCCGCCCGGCTGTAGAAGCCCACGGCACTCATCTGCGCCTGCAGCAGCAGTTCCTGGTCGCCCCGGCTGCGGGCCTCGGCGGCCAGCGCTTCCAGCACCTGGCGGCCGACGCCGCTGCCACGCACCACCGGCAGCACGGCCATGCGGCCGATCCTGGCGACGCCGCCCCCCAGTTGCTGCAGCCGGCCGGTGGCCAGCGGCAGGCCCATGCGGTTGATGGCCAGCGCATGCAGGCAGTCGGCATCGGCCGCGTCGTGCTGCAACCCGGCGGCGATGTGCTGCTCGTCCACGAACACCTGCTGCCGGATGCGCTGGGCGGCCTCGCCCAGGTCGGCCCAGCGGCCCACCCGCAGCTCGACCATCGGCTCGCCCGCCTCGAAGCCTTCCAGCACCGTGCGCAGCGCTGGCGGCACCGGGCGGCTGGTCTGGGTGGCGGGGTCGGCGAACACGTACACCAGCTCGCCGTGCACCAGGCATTGCTCGCCGCGGAACACCGCGCACACGAAGCTCATGGAGCTGTTGCCGATGCGGTCGCAGCGCACGCCCACCGCCAGCTGCTCGTCCATGCGGGCGGAAGCCAGGTACTCCACCGTGGCCTTGCGTACGAACATGTCGCCGCCCAGCTGGCGCATCGTCTCCTGCGTGGGCAGCGCCATCGCGCGCCAGTAGCCGGCCACCGCGGTGTCGAAGTACAGCAGGTAGTGCCCGTTGAACACGATCTGCTGCATGTCCACCTCGGCCCAGCGCACCCGCAGCCGTTCGTGGAAGCGGAAGTCTCCCCGTTTCATGCCATCTCCCAGGCTTGTTTCAGCGCGTCGGCCATGGCCCGCTGCGCCGTGGCCGCTTCGCGCAGCGCGCGGCCCATCTTGATGAAGTCGTGTGTCACCCCGCGCACGATGTCCAGGTCCACGGGCACCCCGGCCAACCGCAGCCGGTCGGCGTAGGCCACGCCTTCGTCCACCAGCGGGTCGCACTCGGCCAGCAGCACGAAGGCCGGGGCCACGCCGGCCAGCTCGTCGGCCAGCAGCGGCGCAAAGCGCCAGTCGGTGCGCTGCTCGTGCGGGATGTAGTGGTCGAAGAACCAGGCCACCTCCTGCGCTTCCAGCAAGAAGCCGTGCGCGAAGCGGCGGTGCGAGTCGGTGTCGGCATGGGCCGTGGTGCCCGGCGTGATCAGCAGCTGCAGTGCCAGCCGCAGGCCGATGTCACGCGCATGCAGCGCGGCCACCGCCGCCAGGGTGCCGCCGGCGCTGTCGCCCCCCACGGCCAGCCGCAGACCGTCCAGCCGCAGCGCATCGGCGCCCGGGCCGGCCAGCCAGCGCAGGGCGGCCCAGCTGTCGTCCACCGCCGCGGGAAAGGGATGCTCCGGCGCCAGCCGGTAGTCCAGCGCCAGCACCGCGCCGCCGCTGCGCAGCGCGAGCTGGCGGCACAGGCTGTCGTGTGTTTCCAGGTTGCCGATGGTGAAGCCGCCGCCATGCAGGTACAGCAGCACCGGCAGCCCGTCGTCGGTGGACGGCGCGTAGAGCCGCGCCGGCCGCGGCGCGCCGTCGCCGCCGGGCACGGTCAGGTCCTGCACCCGCGGCAGCGGCGCGCGCGGCGGCTCCAGCACTTCGGCGGCCGCGGTGTAGGCGATGCGCGCCTCTGCCGGTGGCAGGCTGCTGAACGGCGGCCGGTTGGCGCGGCGAATGCGCTCGAGCAGCGCGGCCATCTGGGGCGTGAGCAAGGAGGTGGGATCGGTGTCTTTCACCCGCCAAGCATAAACAGGCGAAAAAAAAGCCCGAGGCGGAGCCCCGGGCGATTTGGCGCAGCGATGGGCGCTGCGCGGAAAGTTTCAGGACCTCAGTCCCGCCGGGCCGCCCCAAGGGACTGAGCTCCCCCTCGGGGGGCGCGAGCACAGCGAGCTTGGGGGCCAACGTCAATGCTTGTTGTCGAAGAACTGCTCGTCTTCGGTCGAGCCCTTCAGCGCGGCGGTGGAGGCCTGCGCTTCGATGGTGGTGGTGACCGCATCGAAGTAGCCGGTGCCCACCTCGCGCTGGTGCTTGACCGCGGTGAAGCCACGCTCGGCGGCAGCGAATTCCTTCTGCTGCAGCTCGACGAAGGCCGTCATGTTGTTGCGGGCGTAGCCGTAGGCCAGGTCGAACATGCCGTAGTTCAGCGCGTGGAAGCCGGCCAGCGTGATGAACTGGAACTTGTAGCCCATGGCGCCCAGCTCGCGCTGGAACTTGGCGATGGTGGCGTCGTCCAGGTTCTTCTTCCAGTTGAAGCTGGGCGAGCAGTTGTAGGCCAGCATCTTGCCCGGGAACTTGGCATGGATGGCGTCGGCGAACTTCTTGGCGAAGGCCAGGTCCGGCGTGCCGGTTTCGCACCAGATCAGGTCGGCGTATTCGGCGTAAGCCAGGCCACGGCTGATGGCTTGTTCGATGCCGTTGGTCGAGCGGAAGAAGCCTTCGACGGTGCGCTCGCCGGTGAAGAAGGGCTTGTCGTTCTCGTCGACGTCGCTGGTCACCAGGTCGGCGGCTTCCGCGTCGGTGCGGGCCAGCAGGATGGTGGGCGTGCCCATCACGTCGGCGGCCAGGCGGGCGGCCACCAGCTTGCTGACGGCTTCACGGGTGGGCACCAGCACCTTGCCGCCCATGTGGCCGCACTTCTTGGCCGCGGCCAGCTGGTCTTCGAAGTGCACGCCGGCGGCGCCCGCTTCGATCATGGCCTTCATCAGCTCGAAGGCGTTGAGCACGCCGCCGAAGCCGGCTTCGGCGTCGGCCACGATGGGCGCGAAGTAGTCGATGTCGTTCTTGCCTTCGCTCCACTGGATCTGGTCGGCGCGCTGGAAGGTGTTGTTGATCTTCTTGACGACCTTGGGCACCGAGTCCACCGAGTACAGCGACTGGTCGGGGTACATCTCGCCGTTGCTGTTGGCGTCACCGGCGACCTGCCAGCCCGACAGGTAGATGGCCTTGAGGCCGGCCTTGACCTGCTGCATGGCCTGGTTGCCGGTCATCGCGCCCAGCGAGTTGACGAAGGGCTCGGTGTTCAGCAGGTTCCACAGCTTCTCGGCGCCGCGCTTGGCCAGCGTGTGCTCGATCTTGAGCGAGCCGCGCAGGCGGACGACGTCGGCGGCGCTGTAGCCGCGCTTGATGCCCTTCCAGCGGGGGTTTTCGGCCCAGTCCTTCTCGAGGGCGGCGATCTGCTGTTCGCGGGTGGCTTCGTAGGTCATCGTGTGCTCCTTGGCGTTGAACGGGTGGACTGAAGATGGCTTCAGCGTAACCAGCCGCCCGCGGCCTGGGAACACTTATGTCTTATATAAGACTAAAAATCTTCTCCTTCAAAATCAACAGGTTACGGCATTCATTCCGCAATGCAGGATGCTGTCTTCCATGTTGAGAAATCTTGCTGCGCCGCAGCAACCGCTCTTTGCGCCATATGAAATGACAATTTCGCTTGATGAAATCAGCGGCGGGCGCTCCACCAGCGTGCGTACACCCGGTCGGCCAGCCGCTGCTGCGCCTGCAGGAAGGCCACGGTGCCGGCCCTGATGACATCACCGGTGTGCACGGTGTCAGGGTGGGACTGCTGGGCCCGCAGGTAAGCCGGGTCGCGCGAGGCCGACCAGCGCCCCAGCTTCTCGTCGTTGACCTCGATGTGGAACTGCATGCCCAGGTGGGGGCCGTACGCGAAAGCCTGCACCGCACAGGCCGCGTTGGTGCCCAGGCACACGGCACCGGCGGGCAGTTCAAACGCCTCGTTGTGCCAGTGCATGACGTGCTGCGTGGGCTCGGGGCCGAACCAGGCCTCGCGCTCGGCACCAGGCAGCATCTGGATGGCCTGCCAGCCGATCTCGGGCAAGGGTGAGGCCACCACCCGTGCGCCCAGCGCCCGCGCCATCAACTGGCCGCCCAGGCAGTGGCCGATCACTGGCACGCCGGTCTCGAAGCCCAGCGCGATCAGGCGTTCGGTGGCGCGCAACTCGGGCAGCGGGTCGTTGGCGCTCATCTCGCCACCCAGCACCGCCAGCGCGGCATGGCCGCTGAGGTCGGCGGGCAGCGCATCGCCGGCCAGCGCCATGCGCAAGTCCATCGCGATGCCCTCGCGGGCCAGCCATTGCGCCAGGTAGGCGGGTCCATCGCCTTTCATGTTCTGCAGCACCAGCACGGGTTTCAAGATGGCGACTCCTGGCGTGGACGACGTTGGAAGGGGGAAATCAGGCTCATGGGCAGCAGGCAGCAATTCGGGGGCCCGGCGGGCTTGCGCCGCGTCAGGACGTGCGCGCAGCTCACAGGGCCAGCGCGGTGGTCTTCTTGACGGTGCGAAGCACCAGCATCGAGTTGCTGCGGGCCACGCCGGGCAGGTGCATCAGCACTTCGGCATGAAAGCGCTCCAGGTCCTCCGCGTCGCGGTAGGTGAAGCGGATCAGGTAATCGTTGGTGCCGGCCACGTAATAGCAGTCCAGGATCTGCGGCTGGTCGCGCACCGCGCCTTCGAAGGCGGCGATCACCGGCGCGGTGAGCGTCTCCAGGTTGACGATGGTGAAGCTGGTGCCCGGCTGGCCGACCGCCTTGGGATTGAGCAGCGCCACGTAGCGGTCGATCACCCCCGCCTCTTCCAGCTGCTTGACCCGCCGCAGGCAGGCCGAGGGCGACAGGTGCACCCGCTGCGCCAGCTCCAGGTTGGTGAGGCGGCCATCGGTTTGCAACTCCGACAGGATGGCGGCGTCGATCGCATCAAGTTGCACTGCACTGGACATCTTTTGCATGAAATACGAGGAACTGAGGCGGTGCTCGAATTTTATTGCGCTGGCTTGTAACGCCCCCTGCCATTGCGCAAGCACATTGCGCGGGCCTCCCCCTAGACTTTGTCGAGCGCCAGGGCCAACCTGTGGACCTGCCCACCACTTCGAGAGACAGCCCCATGAGCACCACCGAACTTGACGCCTACTGGATGCCCTTCACCGCCAACCGGCAGTTCAAGAAGGCACCGCGCCTGCTGGCCCAGGCCCAGGGCATGTTCTACAAGACGCCCGAGGGCCGCGAGGTGCTGGACGGTGTGGCGGGCCTGTGGTGCGTGAATGCCGGCCATGCCCGCCCGAAGATCGTGCAGGCCATCGCCGACCAGGCGGCGGAGATGGACTTTGCCCCGCCCTTCCAGATGGGCCACCCGAAGGCCTTTGAACTGGCCGAGCGGCTGGTCAAGCTCACGCCGCCGGAGCTCACCAAGGTGTTCTATACCAACTCCGGTTCCGAGTCGGTGGAAACCGCGCTGAAGATGGCGCTGGCCTACCACCGCGCCCGCGGCGAAGGCTCGCGCACCCGGCTGATCGGCCGTGAGCGCGGCTACCACGGCGTCAACTTCGGCGGCATCTCGGTGGGCGGCATCGTGGCCAACCGCAAGATGTTCGGCCACCTGCTGGCCGGCGTTGATCACATCCGCCACACGCACGATCCGGCGCGCAATGCCTTCAGCGTGGGCCAGCCCGCCCATGGCGCCGACCTGGCCGACGACCTGGAACGCCTGGTGGCGCTGCACGACGCCTCCACCATCGCGGCGGTGATCGTCGAGCCGGTGGCCGGCTCCACCGGCGTGCTGATTCCGCCGCTGGGCTACCTGCAGCGGCTGCGCGAGATCTGCGACAAGCACGGCATCCTGCTGATCTTTGACGAGGTCATCACCGGCTTCGGCCGCCTCGGCACCTCTTTTGCCGCCGAGAAGTTCGGCGTGATCCCGGACCTGATGACGGTGGCCAAGGGCATTTCCAACGCCACCGTGCCGATGGGCGGCGTGTTCGTGCGCAAGCACGTGTTCGACGGCCTGATGAACGGGCCGGAAAATGCGATCGACCTGTTCCATGGCTACACCTACTCGGCGCACCCGCTGGCCTGCGCGGCGGCGTCCGCGGTGCTCGACATCTATCGCGACGAGGAGCTGTTCGCGCGGGCT
>NZ_CAXFDV010000607.1:0-12192 GCF_964001545.1 uncultured Aquincola sp. | reverse complement strand
GGTCGACTTGCACGGGCTCAGCCCGCGGTGGCGTGGCGCGGCCCGCTGCGCAGCTGGCTGGACGGCAGCGACGAGGGCAAGGCCGGAGAGGCGGCGGGCGCCGAAGGCGCCGGCAGCACCGGCCCGTAGGGCGCGGCCAGCGGCTCGCCGATGAACACGCCCTGCAGCGGCCAGGCGACGCTTTTCCAGTAGGCCTCGATCGCCGTTTCGCCCTGCGCGTAATGCAGCAGCAGCACCTGCGGATGCGGGAACTTCTGCAGGTGGTTGCAGGGCTCGCTCACCGTGCCGTAGCTGGCGGTGGCGCCCGAGTCCAGCCACTCCAGCGCGGTGCTCTGGCCACCCACCCGGTCGAGCTGGCCGCCGAAGGACGTCAGGTGATCTGCCAACGCGCCGTCCACCCAGCCCAATGTGTCCAGCCCGCTGAGCTGGGCCGCGCCGGTCTGCAGCAGCAGCAGGCGCTGCAGGTCGCGCGGCTGGTCGGCCTGCAGCACCTGCACGTCCAGGCCCAGCGCCCGCACCTGCCCCGGCGGCGGAAACAGCCGGTGGCGCACGTTGCGGTTGACGTCGCTGGTGGACAGGAACACTGCATTGGCCGGGCCCGACCAGGGGCGCCCCAGGCGGCCGTCGGCCGACACCCCGCGGTCGATCAGGCGCTGGCCCTGTTCCACGTCGCGCGCGGCCAGCAGCATCGAAGGCCGCATCTGGTGGTCGCGCCACGGCGCGCCGCTGGCTGAATTGAAGTACGGCGAAGGCTTGGAGCGGTCGCAGCTGCGCCGGCAGAAGTCGGGGTCGAAACCCAGCGCCAGCGCGCCGGTGATCGACTGGCACTGCACCGCGTAAGGCGTGGTCCAGGCCAGGGCCAGCGCCTGCGTCGCTTCGCCAAAGTGCGCCTCGATGCGCTGGCGCAGCTGGCCGAACTCTTCGGGGGTCAAGGTGGCGCGCAGCGGCAGCTCCACGCGCAGCACCTGCCGCGGCTGCAGCCCGCGCTTTTGCGCGTAGTAGGCGCCGATGGCGATCGAGTAGGGGTCGGCCGTGTTGATCACCAGGCCGATGTCGGCCGGCGTCAGGCGCCCATGGCTGCGCGGCACGCCCATCCAGGCCCGCGGCGCTTCGGCGCCCGAAGCCGGCTCGGCGGAGGGCGTGGGCGACGATGCAGACGCCGAGCCCTGCGCCCAGGCTGCGCAGGGTGCTGCCAGGGACAGCGCTAACACAACCGTTACAAGATGCAAGCCCGTGGAGGCCAGTTTCGCGATGCAAAAATTCAAGAAGCGGCTCACAATGTCGGCATGCGAAAAAATGATGGTCAAACACCCACGATCCAGGTGCTCGAACGGGCATTCGCGCTGTTGGACGTGCTGGCTGAGCACCAGGACCCGGTGTCGCTGAAAGAGATCAGCGAACGCTCGGGCCTGCACCCGTCGACCGCCCACCGCATCCTCAACGACATGGCCGTCGGGCGCCTGGTGGACCGGCCGCAGGCGGGTAGTTATCGGCTCGGCATGCGGCTGCTGGAGCTGGGCAATCTGGTGAAAGCCCGGCTGGACGTGCGCGACGCGGCCCTGGCCCCGATGCGCGAGCTGCACAAGGTGACGCACCAGCCGGTGAACCTGTCGGTGCGCCAGGGCGACGAGATCGTGTACATCGAACGCAGCTACAGCGAGCGTTCGGGCATGCAGGTGGTGCGTGCCATCGGCGGCCGTGCGCCGCTGCACCTCACATCGGTGGGCAAGCTGTTCCTGGCCCATGAAGATCCGCAGCGGGTGCGGGCTTATGCCACCCGCACCGGGCTGGCCGGCCACACGCGCAACAGCATCACCGACATCGGGCGGCTGGAGCGCGAGCTGAACACCGTGCGCCACCAGGCGGTGGCCCGCGACGACGAAGAGCTGGAGCTGGGTGTGCGCTGCATGGCCGCCGGCATCTACGACGACCAGAACAAGCTGGTGGCCGGGCTGTCGATCTCGGCACCGGCCGACCGGCTGGAAGAAGGCTGGCTGGAACGGCTGAAGAACACCGCGGGCCAGATCTCCGCGGCGCTGGGCCACCGCATCACGCAGGGCCCGGCCGCCAGCCTCAAGGCGCCGTCTTGACCGACGCGCTCACCGCCGAATTGACCGAGCTGCTGACCGCCAGCTTGCCGGGCACTTCGGTGGTGATCCACTTGCGGATGCGCTCGGCATCGCCGATGCGCGAGTACTTGCCGGCCGAATCCAGCAGCACCATGATGACCTTGCGGCCGGCCAGCTGCGCCTGCATCACCAGGCAGCGGCCGGCTTCGGTGATGTAGCCGGTTTTCTGCAGGCCGATGTCCCACGAGCCGCTGCGCACCAGGCCATTGCTGTTGCGGAACTGGAGCAGCCGGCTGCCCACTTCCACCTGATGCTCGGGCGAGGTGGACAGCTGGCGCAGCACTTCGTGCTTGCTGGCTTCCTTCACCAGTTCGGCCAGGTCGTGCGCGCTGCTCTGGTTGGAACTGGACAGGCCGGTGGGTTCCACATAGCGCGTGTCCAGCATGCCCAGCTGGTGGGCCTTGAGGTTCATCGCCGACACGAAGGCCGCCAGGCCACCCGGGTAGGTGCGGCCCAGCGCATGGGCGGCGCGGTTCTCCGACGACATCAGCGCCAGGTGCATCATCTCGCCGCGGGTGAGCTGCGTGCCCACCGCCAGGCGAGAGCCGCTGTGCTTCTCGGTGTCGACGTCGTCCTGGGTGATGGTGATCACCTCGTCGGCCGGCAGCTTGGCCTCGGCCACCACCAGGCCGGTCATCAGCTTGGTGATGGAGGCGATCGGCAGCACGGCCTGCGAGTTCTTGCTCAGCAGCACCTCGTTGGTGTCCTGGTCGAGCACCAGGGCCACGCTGGACTTGAGGTCGAGCGGGTCCTGCACCTTGTGCAGGCCGTACATCTGGCCGAACGAGGCGCGCACCGGTTCAGGATCGACCAGCACCACACGGCGCTTGGCCGTGGCCTTGGAATTGCGCGCGCTGGGCGCCGCGACGGCCGACTTCTTGGCGGCTTTCGCCGTTTTGGCGGGCTTGCGCGTGGCAGCCTCTGCGGACATGGGATGCAGCAGGCCCACCGACGCCGCAATGGCACCCACCACACACAACAAACGTAAAGATTTCAGTGCGTGTACCACACCCGGCTCCTGTCAAGAAGTCAGTGTAGGCGAAGCAAAAAACACGCGCAAGATCAGAAACTTAGCAGGGCTTCCTCAAGTGGTGCCAAGACCACCTGAGAAGGCGCTCAACCCTGCGCGGCCACCCGTTCCTGCTTGCTGTGCAACTTGTTCAACGCTGCCAGATACGCCTTGGCCGAAGCCACCACGATGTCCGGGTCAGCACCCACACCATTGACGACACGCCCGCCCAATTGAAGACGGACCGTCACCTCGCCTTGCGATTCTGTGCTGCCGGAAGTGATGGCATTGACCGAATAAAGCACCAGTTCGGCGCCACTTTGCACCTTGGATTCGATGGCCTTCAGGCTCGCGTCCACCGGGCCGTTGCCGTCGCTGCTGGCATGGTGCTCCTGCTCGCCGGCCGCGAACGCCACGGTGGCATGCGGCCGCTCGCCCATCTCGGAGCGCTGCGACAGCGCCAGCAACCGGAAGTGCTCGCGGTCGGGCGTCACGCTTTCATCGGACACCAAAGCCAGGATGTCTTCGTCGAAGATCTCCGACTTGCGGTCGGCCAGGTCCTTGAAGCGCGCGAAGGCGGCGTTGACGTCGGCCTCGGACTCCAAGCCGATGCCCAGCTCCTGCAGCCGCTGCTTGAAGGCATTGCGGCCCGACAGCTTGCCCAGCACGATCTTGTTGGCGCTCCAGCCCACGTCCTCGGCGCGCATGATCTCGTAGGTGTCGCGGGCCTTGAGCACGCCGTCCTGGTGGATGCCCGAGGCATGCGCGAAGGCATTGGCGCCCACCACCGCCTTGTTGGGCTGCACCACGAAGCCGGTGGTCTGGCTGACCATGCGCGAGGCCGGCACGATCTGCGTGGCGTCGATGCCCAGCTCCAGGCCGAAGTAGTCGCGGCGCGTCTTGACCGCCATCACGATCTCTTCCAGCGAGCAGTTGCCCGCGCGCTCGCCCAGGCCGTTGATCGTGCATTCGATCTGCCGCGCGCCGCCCAGCTTGACGCCGGCCAGCGAGTTGGCCACCGCCATGCCCAGGTCGTTGTGGCAGTGCACCGACCAGATCGCCTTGTCCGAGTTGGGCACCCGCTCGCGCAGCTGGCGGATGAAATTGCCGTACAGCTCGGGGATGGCATAGCCCACGGTGTCGGGGATGTTCAGCGTGGTGGCGCCTTCGTCGATCACCGCTTCCAGCACCCGGCACAGGAAGTCGGGGTCGGAGCGGTAGCCGTCTTCGGGCGAAAACTCCACGTCGGCGGTCAGGTTGCGCGCGAAGCGCACCGCCAGACGTGCCTACTCGAGCACCTGCTCGCGCGTCATGCGCAGCTTCTTTTCCATGTGCAGTTCGCTGGTGGCGATGAAGGTGTGGATGCGCGAGCGCGCCGCCCCCTTCAAGGCCTCGGCCGCACGGCCGATGTCGCGGTCGTTGGCGCGGGCCAGCGAGCACACGGTCGACTCCTTGATGACGTCGGCGATGGCCTTGACCGCCTCGAAGTCGCCGTTGCTGGAAGCGGCGAAGCCCGCCTCGATCACGTCCACCTTCAGGCGCTCGAGCTGGCGCGCGATGCGCAGCTTCTCGTCCTTGGTCATCGAGGCGCCGGGCGACTGCTCGCCATCGCGCAAGGTGGTGTCGAAGATGATGAGCTTGTCGGCCATGTTGTTCTCCTCGGGTTGCCTGGGATGTGTCGGGGCGGGCGGCGTGCCGGTCAGGCGGTGGCAGTGTCGGCCTGCGGCTGGAAGCGACCGGCGCGCAACAGGCCACCGAGCACTGCCTTCATCGACGCGGTGCTGGTGTTGGCATCGATGCCAACGCCGAACCGCGTGGCGCCTGCGATGCGCAATTCCAGGTAGGCCGCCGCGCGGGCCTGGGCACCGCCGCCGATCGCGTGCTGATGGTAGTCCAGCACTTCCACGTCGGCGCCGCCGAGCGCACGCAACCCGTTGACGAAAGCGTCCACCGGGCCATTGCCCTGCCCGTGCAGCCGGTGGCTGCGGCCGCCGTGCTGCACGTCGGCCTTCACCGTCACGCGGCCGTCGTCTTCTTCGGTGATCTGCACATGGCCGATGTGCGCTTCGGCCACGCCGTATTCACGCTCGAAGATCGACCACAGGTCGGCCGCGTTCAGCTCCTTGCCTTCGGTGTCCATCACCTGCTGCACCACGCGGCTGAAGTCGATCTGCAGGCGGCGCGGCAGTTCGAGGCCGTACTCGTTCTCGAGCAGATAGGCGATGCCGCCCTTGCCCGACTGGCTGTTGACGCGGATCACCGCCTCGTAGCTGCGGCCCAGGTCCATCGGGTCGATGGGCAGGTAGGGCATCTCCCAGATGTCGCCTTCCTGGCGCGCCGCGAACGCCTTCTTGATCGCGTCCTGGTGCGAGCCGGAGAAGCTTGTATAGACAAGATCGCCCACATACGGGTGGCGCGGATGCACGGGCAACTGGTTGCAGTGCTCCACGGTGCGGCGGATCTCGTCGATGTCGCTGAAGTCGAGGTTCGGCGCCACGCCCTGGGTGTAGAGGTTGAGCGCCACGTTCACGATGTCGAGGTTGCCGGTGCGCTCACCATTGCCGAAGAGGCAGCCTTCCAGACGGTCGGCGCCGGCCATCAAGGCCAGTTCCGCCGCGGCCGTGCCGGTGCCGCGGTCGTTGTGCGGGTGGATCGACATCACGATGCCCTCGCGCCGCTCGAGGTGGCGGTGCATCCACTCCACCATGTCGGCGAACACATTGGGCGTGCAGCATTCCACCGTGGACGGCAGGTTGATGATGCAGGGTTGGGCGGCCGTGGCGCGCCATTCGGCGGCCACCGCATCGACGATGCGCTTGGCGAACGGCAGCTCGGTGTTCGAGAACATCTCGGGCGAGTACTCGAAGGTCCAGGCCGTTCCGGGCTGGCGCTCGGCGCATTCGCGGATCATGCGTGCATGGCGCACGGCCAGGTCCACCACACCGTCTTCGTCCAGGCCCAGTACCACGCGGCGCATCACCGGTGCGGTGGCGTTGTACAGGTGCACGATCACCCGCTTGGCGCCCACCAGCGACTCGAAGGTGCGGGTGATGAGGTGGTCACGCGCCTGCGTGAGCACCTGGATGGTGACGTCGTCGGGCACCAGTTTGCGCTCGATCAGCAGGCGCACGAAATCGAAGTCGGCCTGCGAGGCGGACGGGAAGCCCACCTCGATTTCCTTGAAGCCGATGCGCACCAGCTGCTCGAACATGCGCAGCTTGCGGGCCGGGTCCATCGGCTCGATCAGCGCCTGGTTGCCGTCGCGCAAGTCGACGCTGCACCACACTGGCGGCTTGTCGATCACGGCATTGGGCCACCGGCGGTCGGCCAGTTGGATCTGGGTGGCGGGGCGGTACTTGGCTGCAGGGTTCTTCAACATCGACATGGTGGTCTCTCGAGGTGTTGAACGCAGCCGGATTTCCCAAAAGCAAACGGCCCGCTGCGTTGCGCTTGGCGGGCCGTTGATCCGGAGGGAACTTGAAAAAATTCGGGACGAGATCGTTCAGCGCGCCTGGGGCACGCCTAGTAGCAGCGAGAAGGTTGCGGTACGGAACGACATGACCACGAATATACACCCCATCGGGGGATGCCTGCTAGCGATGAAGGCCTTGTTCGTCCGGCTCATCGGTGGACGTGGCGATCACGCTCACCGGCCGGCCCTTCATCTTGCGGTAGATGTAGACGCCGTAGCCCGACAGCCCGTACACGCAGAACAGCGCGAACAGCACGATGGGCGGGTGGATGGTGATCACCGCAATGCCCAGCGCGATCAGCACGGTGACGATGAACGGCACCGAGCGCTTCAGGCTCACGTCCTTGAAGCTGTAAAACGGCACGTTGGTCACCATCGTCAGGCCCGCGTACAGCGTGGCACCAAAGGCTGACCAGGCCAGCCAGTGCAGCGCATAGGCGTCGCGAAAGCCCATGTCGTCCATCACCCAGATGAAGCCGATGATCAACGCTGCGGCCGCCGGGCTGGGCAGGCCCTGGAAGTAGCGCTTGTCGACCACGCCGATGTTGGTGTTGAAGCGCGCCAGCCGCAGCGCAGCGCAGGCGCAGTACACGAAGGCGGCGAGCCAGCCGGCCTTGCCCAGGCCCTTGAGCGCCCATTCGTAGGTGATCAGCGCCGGCGCGGCGCCGAAGCTCACCATGTCGGACAGGCTGTCCATCTGCTCGCCGAAGGCGCTTTGCGTGTTGGTCATGCGGGCCACGCGGCCGTCCAGGCTGTCCAGCACCGCGGCCATGAAGATGCCGATGGCGGCCTGCTCGAAGCGGCCGTTCATCGCCATCACCACTGCATAAAAACCGCCGAACAAGGCAGCCAGCGTGAACAGGTTGGGCAGGATGTAGATGCCCTTGCGGCGGGGCCGGTCGCGCAGGTCCTCGGGCTCCTGTGAGGCCTGCAAATCGTTCTGATCATTCATGTTCAAAGCATACCCCGCGCCCATGGCACCCACGTGCAAAGGCCGCGGAACCCAGGCCCCGCAGGGCCCGGGCCGCCGCGGCCCGTGACTGGCAAATGGATCAGTTCTTCGACTGGTCGACCAGGCGGTTCTTCTTGATCCACGGCATCATCGCGCGCAGCTTCTCGCCCACCACTTCGATGTCGTGCTCGGCCGTCAGGCGGCGGCGCGATTGCAGCGTCGGGGCGCCGGCCTTGTTCTCCAGGATGAAGCTCTTGGCGTACTCACCGGTCTGGATGTCCTTCAGGCACTGCTTCATGGCCTTCTTGGTCTCTTCGGTGACGACGCGCGGGCCGGTCACGTACTCGCCGTATTCGGCGTTGTTCGAGATCGAGTAGTTCATGTTGGCGATGCCGCCTTCGTAGATCAGGTCCACGATGAGCTTGAGCTCGTGCAGGCACTCGAAGTAGGCCATCTCGGGCGCGTAGCCGGCCTCCACCAGCGTCTCGAAGCCGGCCTTGATCAGCTCGACGGTACCGCCGCACAGCACGGCCTGTTCGCCGAACAGGTCGGTTTCGGTTTCTTCGCGGAAGTTGGTCTCGATGATGCCGGCCTTGCCGCCGCCGTTGGCAGCGGCGTAGCTCAGGGCCAAGTCACGGGCCTTGCCGCTCTTGTCGGCATGCACCGCGATCAGGTGCGGCACGCCGCCACCCTGGGTGTAGGTGCCGCGCACGGTGTGGCCGGGGGCCTTGGGCGCGACCATCCACACGTCCAGGTCGGCACGGGGAATGACCTGGCCGTAATGCACGTTGAAGCCGTGGGCGAAGGCCAGCGAAGCGCCTTCCTTGATGTTGGGCGCCACTTCGGCGTTGTAGACCGCGGCGATCTGCTCGTCAGGCAGCAGCATCATCACGACGTCTGCCGACTTCACGGCTTCGGCCACCTCGGCCACCTTCAGGCCGGCCTTCTCGACCTTGCCCCAGGACGCGCCGCCCTTGCGCAGGCCGACGGTGACCTTCACGCCGCTGTCGGTCAGGTTCTGGGCGTGGGCATGGCCTTGCGAGCCGTAGCCGATGATGGTGACGTTCTTGCCCTTGATCAGGCTCAGATCGGCGTCCTTGTCGTAAAAGACCTTCATGGTTCTCTCCAGCAGAAATGGGGGGGTTTAAACGCGCAGAATCCGTTCGCCGCGGCCAATGCCGCTGGTGCCGGTGCGCACGGTTTCCAGAATGGCCGTGCGGTCGATCGCCTCGATGAAGGCGTCCAGCTTGCCGGCGTCGCCGGTCAGCTCGATGGTGTAGCTCTTCTCGGTGACGTCGATGATGCGACCCCGGAAGATGTCGGCCATGCGCTTCATCTCTTCGCGCTCCTTGCCGACGGCGCGCACCTTGATGAGCATCAGCTCGCGCTCGGTGAAGGCGCCTTCGGTCAGGTCGACCACCTTGACCACTTCGATCAGGCGGTTCAGGTGCTTGGTGATCTGCTCGATCACCTCGTCGCTGCCGCTGGTGACGATGGTCATGCGCGACAGCGAAGCATCTTCGGTCGGGGCGACCGTGAGGCTCTCGATGTTGTAGCCGCGGGCGGAAAACAGAGCCACCACGCGCGAGAGGGCACCCGGCTCGTTTTCGAGCAACAGGGCAATGACGTGTTTCATGAGGATTCGTCCTGCGCGCTCTTCAAACCGGCGGCGGTAACCGACGGCCCTTGGCCACGCTGTTCGAGGTTGAAGAAAAGGTGCTTGAAGCCGTGAGCTTGCAGGCCGCCTGTCGCCCGGTGGCTGCGGTGGCGCGGTAACGCCAGCCGCCCTCACCGGGCTTGTCAGCCGCCTTCAGTTGCTCACAGGTCTTCCGAGCCCAGCAGCATCTCGCTGATGCCCTTGCCGGCCTGCACCATCGGCCAGACGTTTTCGGTGGGGTCGGTGCGGATGTCGAGGAAGACGGTGCGGTCCTTGAGCTTCATCGCTTCGCGCAGCGCGCCTTCCACGTCGCCCGGGCGCTCGATCTTCAGGCCGACGTGGCCGTAGGCCTCGGCCAGCTTCACGAAGTCGGGCAGCGCGTCCATGTAGCTGTGCGAGTAGCGGCCGCCGTAGTCCAGCTGCTGCCACTGGCGCACCATGCCCAGGTAGCGGTTGTTCAGCGACAGGATCTTGACCGGCGTCTTGTACTGCAGGCAGGTCGAGAGCTCCTGGATGCACATCTGGATCGAGCCTTCGCCGGTGACGCAGAACACGTCGCTGTCGGGCTTGGCCAGCTTGATGCCCATCGCGTACGGCAGGCCCACGCCCATCGTGCCCAGGCCGCCGGAGTTGATCCAGCGGCGCGGCTGCTCGAAGCGGAAGTACTGCGCGGCCCACATCTGGTGCTGGCCGACGTCGGACGTGATGTAGGTGTCGCGGTCGCGCGTCAGCTCGCACAGCGTCTCGATCACGTACTGCGGCTTGATGACCTCGCTGCTGGGCTTGTAGCGCAGGCACTCGCGCTTGCGCCATTCGTTGATCTGGCTCCACCAGCCGGCCAGCGCCGCGTTGTCGGGCTTGCTCTGCGCCTCGCGGATCTGGGCGATCAGCTCGACCAGCACGTCCTTGACGTCGCCGACGATGGGGATGTCCACCCGCACGCGCTTGGAGATCGACGAGGGGTCGATGTCGACGTGGATGATCTTGCGCTCGACCGACGCGAAGTGCTTGGGGTTGCCGATCACGCGGTCGTCGAAGCGTGCGCCCACGGCCAGCAGAACGTCGCAGTTCTGCATGGTCATGTTGGCTTCGTAAGTGCCGTGCATGCCCAGCATGCCCAGGAACTGCGGATCGCTGGCGGCCGAGGCGCCCAGGCCCATCAGCGTGTTGGTGACGGGCGCCCCCAGCAGCGCGGTGAGTTGACGCAGCTCGGCCGAGGCATTGCCCAGGATCACGCCGCCGCCGGTGTAGATGTAGGGCCGCTTGGCCTGCAGCAGCAGCTGCACCGCCTTGCGGATCTGGCCGCCATGGCCTTTGCGCACCGGGTTGTACGAGCGCATCTCCACCTTGTCGGGGTAGGCGAAGGGCGCGGTGTTGAGCGAGACGTCCTTGGGGATGTCGACCACCACCGGGCCGGGCCGACCGGTGCGTGCGATGTGGAAGGCCTTCTTGATCGTCGCGGCCAGATCGCGCACGTCCTTGACCAGGAAGTTGTGCTTGACGATGGGCCGGGTGATGCCCACGGTGTCGCATTCCTGGAAGGCATCGAGGCCGATGGCCGGCGTGGGCACCTGCCCGGTGATGATCACCATCGGGATGGAGTCCATGTACGCCGTGGCGATGCCGGTGATGGCATTGGTGACGCCGGGGCCCGAAGTGACCAGGGCCACGCCCACGTCGCCGGTGGCGCGCGCATAACCGTCGGCGGCATGCACCGCGGCCTGCTCATGGCGCACGAGCACGTGCTCGATGGTCTCTTGCTTGTACAGCGCGTCGTAGATGTAGAGGACGGCACCGCCGGGGTAGCCCCAGAGATACTTGACGCCCTCGGCCTGCAGGCAGCGAACGAGGATCTCGGACCCGTTGGGGTCGGCTGCGGCGGCGGGGGGAGTGGGCTGCGCCGAGGCGGCGCGCTTGATTTCGGCGGGGGAGATGTCCATGACTGACCTTTGCGATTTTCTCTGACGAAAAACCATCGGTGCCCCTCTTCGCGCCCTCGTGAGGCGGATGTGGAGCCTGTGCTGCCCGGGAAGCGCGCCAGATCGGCGTGCACCCCGGCAAGATGTGCTGAGCCGCGGATTATGGCATCACTCTTGCCACCTTTTGGGGATAGACGAGCAGGGCCCGGTGCCATAATCCGCCGCCTCGCACCAGGGGCAAGCCGCCGCACCCCCAGCCTTGGCCACCGACAAAGAACTCTCCGACTTCCTGAAAAGCGTCGAGAAGCGCGCCTTCAAGCGCACCGTTTACGCGGTGCGTGACGATGATGCGGCGCTCGACATCGTGCAGGACTCGATGATCCGGCTGGCGGAAAAGTACGCCGACCGCCCCGCCGAAGAGCTGCCGCTGGTGTTTCCGCGCATCCTCTCCAACGCCACGATGGACTGGTTCCGCCGCCAGAAGGTGCGCAACGCCGTGGTGCGGAACCTCTCGTCGTTCGAATCGTCCGAAGACGACGGCGGCGGCGGCGAATTCGATCTGCTGGAAGCGCTGGAAAGCGCCGACGGCGCGCTGGGCGCCGAAAGCGCCGCCGACAGCGTTTCACGGGCGCAGATCCTGCAAGTCATCGATTCACACGTCGCGGAGCTGCCGGCGCGTCAACGAGAGGCCTTCCTGCTTCGTTACTGGGAAGAACTGGATGTAGCAGAAACCGCCTCCGTGATGGGTTGCTCCGAGGGCAGCGTGAAAACGCATTGCTCGCGGGCAGTGCATGCACTGGCCAAGGCGCTTCGCTCCAAGGGAATCGCACCATGACGAACACGACACTGCTGGCCGACGATTTGTTGCAAGACCGGCTGCAAGACCGTTTTGCGCGCCGCGTGGCCGCACGCTTGAGCGAAGCCGCCGAGGCCACCCCGCCCGACATCGAGACCCGCCTGCGCTTTGCGCGCGAGCAGGCGCTGCAGCGCGCCCGCGTGGTGCGCCAGGCCGCCCAGGTGGCCGAGCCGGTGGTGGCCATGGGCCACGGCGGCG
>NZ_CAXFDV010000606.1:0-10087 GCF_964001545.1 uncultured Aquincola sp. | reverse complement strand
GCGGGTGGGCGCCATGCTCAAGAGCCTGGGCCGCGAAGAGATCGACAGCATCCTGGCCGAGCGGGGCACGAACGTGGAAGTGGGCTGCGAGTTCTGCGGCCTGCAGTACCACTTCGACCGGGTGGATGTGGGCGGCCTGTTCACGCCCGAGCGCGACCAGCTGCCGCCCAACTCATCGGTGCACTGATCGGTGCACTGATCCGGCGAGCACCCGCTCGCAATCCGGGTCCAGGCAATCGAGGCAGCGGCTGCGCCAGCGCACGCGGCTGCCGCTGGTGGCGTCTTCGTCAGGGCTGGCTTCCAGCGCGGCCGCCAGCCGGGGCTGCCAGCGCACCACCGCGCGCAAGGCGGCTTCCACCCGGCGCGGGCCTTCGCCGTGCACCACGCCATAAGCGATGCCGGCCGAGGCCAGCGCGCCGCGGATCAAGGCATCCACCGGCTCACGCACCTGTGGGCCGTCGCGCTGCAGGCCGTCGGGCAACCAGGGCAGGTCCAGCGCGGTCAGCAGGGTCAGGCCCACGGCCTGCTGCTGCCAGCGCAGTGCATCGGCATACAGGCTGCGGTCGTCGAACACGAAGTCGCTGTAGACCGCCGTCATCAGCGGCGTGGTGTCGGCCACCACCAGCATGTCGGGCGCCTGGGCCAGTGCGGCTTCGATGCGCCGGCGCTGCTCGGCCGCGATGTGATGCTGCTCCTGCGGGTCGGGCGTGCGGCCCTGGGTGTCGCACCATTCGCGCAGGTACTCGGGCACCGCGGTGCACGGCTGCACCGCGCGCAGCCGCCGGCACAGCACTTCGGCCAGGTCGGACTTGCCGGTGCTTTCCGCACCCAGCAGGGCGATGACCCGCGAAGGATGGCTCAGGCTCACGACGGCGCCTTTTGTGCTCAGGCGCGGGCCGTGGCCGCACGCGCGGCCCAGCTGCGCCAGCCCAGCAGGGCCATGGCCGCGAACAGGGCGTACAGCAGCACCGTCAGCCACAGGCCCTTGACCGCGAACAGCGCCACGCTGACCACGTTGACCACCACCCAGGCGGGCCAGTTCTCCACGTACTGGCGGCCCAGCAGCCACTGGCCCAGCAGGCTGCCGACGGTGGGAAACGCGTCCAGCCAGGGCACGGTGCTGTCGGTGTAGCGGGCCAGCAGCCAGCCCATGGCGGGCCAGGCGGCCAGGGTGGCCAGCACCGCCGTCCAGCGGCCGCGCGGGCCCAGGTGGCGCACCTGCAAGGCGCCACCATCGGCCTGGCGGCCATGCAGCCATTCCCACCAGCCCCAGGCCGCCACCAGCACGAAGACCACCTGCAGGCCGGCTTCGCCATACAGGCCGTATTCGATGAAGAGGGCGCCATACAGCACCGAGCTGGCCATGGCCAGCGGCCACGCCAGCGGATTGACGCGGATGTTGAGCACCACCATCCACACCGCCAGCACGAAGGCGACGATCTCGGCCCAGGTGACGGGACTGCCCCAAGCGCTGAAAGCGGGCGAAAAAGCGGCGGCCCAGGCCGCCTGCAGTGCACTCATCGTGGCGGGTGAGGGGCTAGCGGCGCTGCGAAGCCACCTGCACCAGGATCTCGTCGGGCTTGACCATGCCCAGCTCGGCGCGGGCCTTTTCCTCGACCATCTCCAGGCCGTCCTTCAGGTCGCTGACCTCGGCGGCCAGCTGCTCGTTGCGCAGCGTGGCGGCCTTGTTGGCGGCCTGCTGCGTCTCGAGCTGGGTCTGCAGCGCCACCGCATACGGCATGCCCCCCTTGCCGAACCAGAGTTCGGCCTGCACCAGCGCCAGCAGTGCCAGCAGGGCCAGGGTGATCCACCTCATGATGCGGTGCGCTGCAGCGTCCGGTCAGCGCACGTTGTAGAACGCGGCCTTGCCGGGGTAGGCGGCCACGTCGCCCAGGTCTTCTTCGATGCGCAGCAGCTGGTTGTACTTGGCCATGCGGTCGCTGCGGCTCATCGAGCCGGTCTTGATCTGGCCGGCGTTGGTGCCCACGGCGATGTCGGCGATGGTCGAGTCTTCGGTCTCGCCCGAGCGGTGGCTGATGACGGCGGTGTAGCCGGCGCGCTTGGCCATCTCGATGGCAGCGAAGGTCTCGGTCAGCGTGCCGATCTGGTTGATCTTGATGAGGATCGAGTTGGCGATGCCCTTGTCGATGCCTTCCTTCAGGATCTTGGTGTTGGTGACGAACAGGTCGTCGCCCACCAGCTGCACCTTCTTGCCCAGCCGCTCGGTCAGCAGCTTCCAGCCATCCCAGTCGCCTTCGTGCATGCCGTCCTCGATCGAGACGATCGGGTACTTGTCGCACCAGGTGGCCAGCATGTCGGTCCATTCGGCCGCGGCCAGCTGGATGCCGCCTTCACCTTCCAGCACGTACTTGCCGTCGCGGTAGAACTCGCTGGCGGCGCAGTCCAGGCCCAGCGCGATCTGCTCGCCCGGCTTGTAGCCGGCCTTTTCGATGGCCTGCAGGATCATCTGGATCGCGGCCTCATGGCTTTCGACGCTGGGCGCGAAGCCGCCTTCGTCGCCCACGGCGGTGGGCAGGCCCTTGTCGCCGATGATCTTCTTGAGCGCGTGGAAGGTCTCGGCACCCCAGCGCACGGCCTCGCGGAAGCTGGGCGCGCCCACCGGGATGATCATCAGCTCCTGCAGGTCGAGGCTGTTGTTGGCGTGTGCGCCACCGTTGATGACGTTCATCATCGGCACCGGCAGGCTCATGCCGCCCATGCCGCCGAAGTAGCGGTACAGCGGCAGGCCCGATTCTTCGGCGGCGGCGCGGGCCACGGCCATGCTCACGGCCAGCATCGCGTTGGCGCCCAGGCGGCTCTTGTTGTCGGTGCCGTCGAGGTCGATCAGGGTCTTGTCCAGGAAGGCCTGCTCGGAGGCGTCCAGGCCCAGCACGGCTTCGCTGATCTCGGTGTTGACGTGCTCCACGGCCTTGAGCACGCCCTTGCCCAGGTAGCGGCCCTTGTCGCCATCACGCAGCTCGATGGCTTCGCGCGAGCCGGTCGAGGCACCGCTGGGCACGGCCGCGCGGCCCATCGTGCCGCTTTCCAGCAGCACGTCGCATTCGACCGTCGGGTTGCCGCGGCTGTCCAGGATCTCGCGTCCGACGATGTCGACGATGGCACTCATGGGGATCTCCTCAAGAACGATGGATGGGAATACTGCTTGTGGTACTTCAGACGCCTTCGACCACCAGCATGCGCATCACGGCGGCGCCTTCGCGCGCGGCGCGGGCCTGGCTGTATTCGGTCGAGTCGTAGAAGGCCCGCGCGGCCTGCGTGCTGGGAAACTTCAGCACCACCAGGCGGGTGGGCGACCAGTCGCCTTCCAGCACCTCGACGGCGCCGCCACGCACGCACACCTCGGCGCCGTGGGCCTGCATCGCCAGGGTGGACAGTTGGCGGTACTGCTCGTACTGCGCAGGATCGGTGACGTCGACGTTGGCGATGATGTAGGCGCTGGGCATGCGAAGGTGGGTGCGGTGGAAGAGGTCAGCAGCTGAAGTCGTTTTCCAGCAGCGGCTGGGCCTTGACCACGCGGTCCAGCGCGACCAGCTGCTCCAGCAGCGCCTTCATGTGCCTGAGCGGCACGGCATTGGGGCCGTCGCTCATCGCCTTGGCGGGGTCGGGGTGGGTTTCCATGAACAGGCCCGCGATGCCCACGGCCACGGCCGCGCGCGACAGCACCGGCACGAACTCGCGCTGGCCGCCGCTGCTGGTGCCCTGGCCACCCGGCAGCTGCACGCTGTGGGTCGCGTCGAAGACCACCGGCGCGCCGGTGTCGCGCATGATGGCCAGGCTGCGCATGTCCGACACCAGGTTGTTGTAGCCGAAGCTCACGCCCCGTTCGCAGGCCAGGAAGTTGTCTTCCGGCAAGCCCTTTTCTCGGGCGGCGTCGCGGGCCTTCTGGATCACGTTCTTCATGTCGGCCGGCGCCAGGAACTGGCCCTTCTTGATGTTCACCGGCTTGCCGCTTTGTGCGACGGCGCGGATGAAGTCGGTCTGGCGGCACAGGAAGGCGGGCGTCTGCAGCACGTCGACCACCGCGGCCACGGCGGGCACTTCGGCTTCGGTGTGCACGTCGGTGATCACCGGCACGCCCAGCTGCTGCTTCACCTTGGCCAGGATCTCCAGGCCCTTGTCCATGCCCGGGCCGCGGAAGGTGTTGCCGCTGGAGCGGTTGGCCTTGTCGAAGCTGGACTTGAAGATGAAGGGAATGCCCAGCGCGGCGGTCATCTCCTTCAACTGGCCGGCGACGTCGATCTGGAGCTGCTCGCTCTCGATCACGCAAGGGCCGGCGATCAGGAAGAAGGGCCGGTCCAGGCCGACGTCGAAGCCACAGAGCTTCATGCGGTTTCCTTCTGCGCTTCGCCGGCGGGGGCGACGCGGTCGGTCTTGTGCTCGAGCGCGGCCTTGACGTAGCTGGTGAACAGCGGGTGGCCGTCCCAGGGCGTGCTCTTGAACTCGGGGTGGAACTGCACACCGACGAACCAGGGGTGCACGTCCTGCGGCAGCTCGACGATCTCGGTGAGCTTCTCGCGCTGGGTGATGGCCGAGATCACCAGGCCGGCGTTGCGCAGTCGGTCGAGGTAATGCTCGTTGGCTTCATAGCGGTGGCGGTGGCGCTCGGTGACCACCGGGCCGTAGATCTGCCAGGCCAGCGTGCCGGGCGCCACGTCGGAGCTTTGTGCGCCCAGACGCATGGTGCCGCCCAGGTCGGAGTTGGCATCGCGCTTCTGGATGGTGCCGTCGCTGTCCTGCCATTCGTCGATCAGCGCGATCACCGGATGCGGCGTGCTGGCGTCGAACTCGGTGCTGTTGGCGTTGTCGAGACCGGCCAGGTGGCGGGCCACCTCGATGGTGGCCACCTGCATGCCCAGGCAGATGCCCAGGTAGGGGATCTTGTGCTCGCGGGCGTACTGGGCGGCCAGGATCTTGCCTTCCACGCCGCGCTTGCCGAAGCCGCCGGGCACCAGGATGGCGTCGTACTGCGACAGCACGTCGGCCTTGCCTTCTTCCAGACTCTCGGCGTCGACGTACTCGATCTTCACGCGGGCATGGTTGTGGATGCCGGCATGGCGCAGCGCTTCGTTGAGCGACTTGTACGAGTCGGACAGCTCGGTGTACTTGCCGCACATCGCGATGGTGACCTCGTGCTTGGGATGCGTCACCTCGTTGACCAGGTGGTCCCAGCGGCGCAGGTCGGCCGGCTTGGTCAGCAGCTGCAGCTTCATGCAGATCAGCTCGTCCAGGCCTTGCTCGTGCAGGATGCGCGGCACCTTGTAGATGGTGTCCACGTCCCACATCGAGATGACGCCGGCCGGTGCCACGTTGGTGAAGAGCGAGATCTTGTCGCGCTCTTCATCGGGCACCGCACGGTCGGCACGGCACAGCAGCGCATCGGGCTGGATGCCGATGGCGCGCATCTTCTCGACCGTGTGCTGCGTGGGCTTGGTCTTGAGCTCACCGGCGGCCGCGATGTACGGCACGTAGGTCAGGTGCACGAAGGCCGAGTTGTTGGCGCCCGAGCGCAGGCTCAACTGGCGCACCGCCTCCAGGAAGGGCAGCGACTCGATGTCGCCCACGGTGCCGCCGATCTCGACGATGGCGACATCGACATTCGCGGCGCCACGGCGCACGAAGTCCTGGATCTCGTTGGTGACGTGCGGGATCACCTGCACCGTCTTGCCAAGGTAGTCGCCGCGGCGCTCCTTCTCGAGCACGGTCTTGTAGATCTGGCCGGCGGTGAAGTTGTTGGCCCGCTTCATCCGCGTGCTGATGAAGCGCTCGTAGTGGCCGAGGTCGAGGTCGGTTTCCGCCCCGTCGTCGGTGACGAACACTTCGCCGTGCTGGAAGGGGCTCATCGTGCCTGGATCGACGTTCAGGTACGGGTCGAGCTTGATGAGGGTCACCTTGAGGCCGCGCGATTCGAGGATCGCAGCCAGGGAGGCCGAAGCGATGCCCTTGCCGAGCGAGGACACCACGCCACCGGTGACGAAGACGAACTTGGTCATGTCGTGCTGCATTCGGCCGACGACGCCGCGCGAATGCCTTGCTGGTAAAGCGCGATTGTAGGCGAACAGGCTGACGCTTCCGGCCTGGGGTCCGTCATGCGAAGGCCTGGATGAGGCGCAGCACCTCGTCGGCCGTGGCCTCGGGCTTTTCCATCGGGTACAGGTGCGTGCCTTCGGTCCACACGAAGCGCTCACCGGCCAGGGCGCGGGCCGCGTCACTGCCGCCCTGTCGCATCTCGGCCGATTGCGTGCCGGCGATGAAGCCCACCGGGCAGCGCACCGGATGCCGGCGCAGCACCGCGCCCAGGTGATGCGGCAAGGTGTTGTAGATGCGGGTCTCGATCTCGCGCTGGAAGGCCAGCACCGTCTTGCCGCCTGATTCGGTGAAGCCGCTGGCCACGTAGTCGGCCAGCACCCGCGGGTCCCAGCGCGCGAACACCGGCTTGCCCGCGAAATGCTGGTGCACCGCCTCGCGGCTGGGCCATTCGCAGCGCCGCCGCTGGGCCACGCGCCCGGGCGAGATGCGCGGCATCAGCCGGGCCGCCTTGACGACGCGCAGGCTGTGCGCCCGCCATCCGGTGACCACCGGCGAATCCAGCATCACCAGGCCGCCGGCCAGGTCGGGGCGGCGGCTGGCCGCCAGCAGGCTGAGCATGCCGCCCAGCGAATGGCCCACCAGCACCGGCGGCCGTTCAGCGGCCGGCACCTCGCGCTCGATGAAGTGGATGAGCTGGTCGCGCAGGTGCGGCCAGTTGTTGTTCACCGGATAGGCCGGGTCGTGGCCGAAGCGGTCCACCGCCACCACCTGCCAGCCGGCGGCGCGCCAGCGCTCGAACATCAACCGGTAGGTGCCGGCCGGAAAGCTGTTGCCGTGCGAAAAGACGATGGTGCGCGACATGCGGGCGGCAGCGGCAAGTGCCGTCAGAGGATGCGTTCGCCCGGGTGGGTGATCTTGCGCATCGGCTCATAACGGGCGCTGCGCACCATCATCGGATGGGGCGTGTCGCCACCGTCCCAGCGCGGGTCGTCGATACCCTGGAACACCTCGTGCAGCCGCTGGCCCCAGGTCTCGTGGATCATGCGGAAGTAGGGGTTCTTGTCGTCGATGCAGATGATGTCGTTGCTCTTGAACTCACCTTCGCGGTAGACCAGCAGGTCCAGCGGCAGGCCCACCGAGAGGTTGCTCTTGAGCGTCGAGTCCATCGACACCAGCGCGCACTTGGCGGCCTGGTTCAGCGGCGTGTTGGGCGTGATCACGCGGTCGAGGATGGGCTTGCCGTACTTGCTTTCGCCCACCTGGTAGTAGCAGGTCTCGCCGGTGGCTTCGATGAAGTTGCCAGCCGAATACACCAGGAACAGGCGCATCGCCTCGCCCTTGATCTGGCCACCGAAGATGAAGCTGGCGTTGAAGTCGATGCCCGCGGCCTTGAGGGCGCGGCCGTCCTGCTCGAACACGCGGCGCACGGTGGCGCCCAGCACGCGGGCGGCGTCGAACATGCTCTTGGCGTTCCAGATGGTGATGGGCTCGGATTCCTTGCCGTCGACCACCGGGCCGTCGATCTTCTCGACCTGCAGCATCTCGCGCACCGATTGCGAGATGCTGAGGTTGCCGGCCGACAGCAGCACCATGAAGCGGTCGTCGGCCTTTTCGTAGACGATCATCTTGCGGTAGGTGCTGATGTGGTCCAGGCCCGCATTGGTGCGGGAGTCGGACAGGAAGACCAGGCCGGCGTTGAGCCGGATGCCGACGCAGTAAGTCATGGCGTGTTGTCGGTGAGGGGGTTCAGTAGAGCCTTGAGCCGGTACAGCGCGTCCAGGGCTTCGCGGGGCGACAGGGTATCAGGCTGCAGATCGGCCAGTGCCTCTTCCACCGCGCTGGCGGCGGCGGGCGCCGGCGGGGCGGGCGGCGGTGCGAACAGGTCCACCTGTGCGTTGCCGGCCTGCTGCTGCGCCTCCAACGCCTCCAGCGCGGCGCGCGCCTGGCGGATCAGCGACTTGGGCATGCCGGCCAGCTGCGCCACCTGCACGCCGTAGCTGCGGCTGGCGGGGCCGGACTCGATCTCGTGCAGGAACACGATGTCGCGCCCGCTCTCCACCGCGCTCACGTGAACGTTGATGGCCTGCGGATGCCGGGCCGGGAAGGCCGTCAGCTCGAAGTAGTGGGTGGCGAACAGCGTGAAGGCGCGGTTGCGGTCGTGCAGGTGGCTGGCGATGGCGCCGGCCAGGGCCAGGCCGTCGAAGGTGCTGGTGCCGCGGCCGATCTCGTCCATCAGCACCAGGCTGTGCTCGGTGGCGCCGTGCACGATGGCGGCGGCCTCGGTCATCTCCAGCATGAAGGTGGACTGCGCATTGGCCAGGTCGTCGGCCGCGCCGATGCGGGTGTGGATGGCGTCGATCGGCCCCAGCCGGCAGGCGGTGGCAGGCACGTAGGAGCCCATGGCCGCCAGCAGCGCGATCAAGGCCACCTGGCGCATGAAGGTGCTCTTGCCGCCCATGTTGGGGCCGGTGATCACCAGCATGCGGGTGCGGGCGTCGAGCCGGCAGTGGTTGGCGATGAATTCGCCGCCGCCGATTTCGCGCAGCCGGGCTTCCACCACCGGGTGACGGCCGGCCTCGATCTCCAGGCAGGGGTGGCTGACGAACTGCGGCCGGCACCAGCCCAGCGTGGTGGCGCGCTCGGCCAGCGCGGCCAGCGCGTCCAGGCCGCTCAAGGCCTGCGCCAGCGCGGCCAGCGTGGCCAGGTGCGGCTGCAACGCATTCAGCAGCTGGTCGTACAGCCACTTCTCGCGGGCCAGCGCGCGGTCTTGCGCCGACAGCGCTTTGTCCTCGAAGGCCTTCAGCTCGGGCGTGATGTAGCGCTCGGCGTTTTTCAGCGTCTGGCGGCGCTGGTAGTCGGGCGGCACCCGGTCGATGAAGCTGCTGGTGACCTCGATGTAGAAGCCATGCACCTTGTTGTACTGCACCCGCAGGTTGCCGATGCCGCTGCGGCTGCGCTCGCGTGCTTCCAGGTCCAGCAAAAAGGCGTCGCAGTTCTGGCTGATGGCGCGCAGCTCGTCCAGCTCGGCATCGAAGCCGGGGGCGATCACGCCGCCGTCGCGCAGCAGCACGGCGGGCTCTTCCGCCACCGCCTGGGTCAGCAGCGCGGCCAGCGCTTCGTCGGGCGACAAGGCTTGCCGCAGCTCGTCCAGCAGCGGTGCGGCGCCTTCGGGCACCACGGCGCGCAAGGCGGGCAGGCCGGCCAACGTGGACCGCAGGCCCGACAGCTCACGCGGGCGCACCTGGCGCAGCGCCACCCGGCTGGTGATGCGCTCGACATCGCAGATGTGGCGCAGCGCCTCGCGCAGCGGCTCGAAGGCGTCGCGCTCGATCAGCGCCGCAATCGCCTGGTGGCGCGCCGTCGCTACGCTGCGCTCACGCAGCGGATGGGTGAGCCAGTGCCGCAGTGCGCGGCTGCCCATGCCGCTCTTGCAGCTGTCCAGCAGCGACAGCAGCGTGGGACTGGTTTCGCCGCGCAGCGTTTGCGTCAGCTCCAGGTTGCGGTGGGTGGCGGGCGGCAGGTCCAGCAGGTCGGTGGCGCTTTCCACCTGCAGCGTTTGCACGTGCGCCAATGACTGGCTTTGCGTGTGCTCGGCAAAGCTCAGCAGCGCGGCGGCGGCGGCGTGGGCCGCGCTCAAGGCCTGGGCATTGAAGCCGGCCAGGCTGGCCACCTGCAGCTGCGCGCACAGCTTGCGCTGGCCCAGCGTGGCATCGAACTGCCAGGCCGGGCGCTGGGTGAGGGCGGCGCCGCTGGCGCGCACGCAGGGCGGCAGCTCGCTGCCGTCGACCAGCACCTCGGCGGCATCCAGCCGCGCGAGCCAGGCCGGCAGCTCGCGCTCGGCGCATTCGGTCAGGCCCAGGCGGCCGCTGCTCAGGCCCAGCCAGGCCAGGCCGAAGCGGCTGCCCTGGCGGGCGATGGCCAGCAGCAGGCTGTCCACCCGCTCGCTCAGCAGCTCGGTGTCGGTCACCGTGCCGGGCGTGACCACCCGCACCACCTTGCGCTCCACCGGCCCCTTGGCGGTGGCCACGTCGCCCACCTG
>NZ_CAXFDV010000605.1:0-12092 GCF_964001545.1 uncultured Aquincola sp. | reverse complement strand
GCGCTTGATGGCGCGGTGGCGGCGGGCAAGGACATCACGGCTCATGCGCCGATTGTGCGCCGGCCTGCCGTGCCCGCCCCTGGGGCGGAACCCGGGTGCCCGCCGTGGGCCCGTGTACGCCGCCGCGTACGTGGAGCCCAACGCCCTTACGCCCTGCCGAACGGCGGCCACCCTGCCCCGCCGGCCTGCCGCAGGCGCCCCGCCTGGCATGGCGCATGCAGCGGGACTGCCGTTGTCCCCCCTCAACCACCTGAGAGAGCCCCCATGTCCCTGCATTCCATCGAAGCCCTGCAAGCCGACGCGCAAGGCGCCCTGACCAGCGCGCACGAGGCCCTGGCCGATGCCGCCAAGGCCGAAGGCAGCCGCGCCGAAGAGCTGCGTGCCCGCGGCCTGGCCAAGCTGCGCGCCGCGCGTGAAGCGCTGCTCAACGCCCGCGACAGCGCGGTGGAACAAGGCCGCCAGACCGCCCGCGCGGCCGACGACCTGGTGCATGCGCACCCCTGGCAGGTGGTGGGTGGTGCGCTGGTGGCCGGCGTGGTCGCCGGTGTGGTGGCGGGCGTGCTGCTGCAGCGCCGCCGCTGACGGCTGCGTGAGGCCGCGCCGCGCGCGGCGCCGGCTACAGGTCCAGCACCAGCAGCGGCGTGCGCGCGCGTGAGCAGCAGGGCGTGAACTGGTCGTTGAGCGCCTGCTCTTTTTCGGTCAGGTACAGGTCCTTGTGGTCCGGCGTGCCTTCCAGCACCCGGGTCAGGCAGGTGCCGCACACGCCCTGCTCGCAGGACACCGGCACGTCGACACCGCAGGCGGCCAGCGCCTGCACCACCGTCTGGTCGGGCCGGACCTCGATCACGCGGCCACTGCTGGCCAGCTTCACCTGGAAGCTGCCGGCGTCGCTCAGGTCCACCGTTTCGCCGGCAAAGAACTCGTAGTGCAGCTGCGCTTCCGGCCAGCCGGCCTGGCGGGCCGCCGCCAGCACCCAGTCCATGAAGCCCCGCGGCCCGCACACGTACAGGTGCACGCCCGCACGCGGCTGCGCGAGCAATGCGGTCAGGTCCAGCTTCTGCGCCGCATCGCCATCGTCGAAGTGGTGGTGCACCCGGGGCGCCAGGTGGGCCGCGGCCAGCAGTGAGGCAAAGGCCGTCTGCGCCGGGGAGCGGGTGCAGTAGTGCAGCGCAAAAGCCTGGCCCTCGGCGGCCAGGTGCTGCGCCATGCTCAGCAGCGGCGTGATGCCGATGCCGCCGGCCAACAGCAGGTGCTGCTCAGCGCCCTGCGCCAGCGCGAAATGGTTGCGCGGCGGGCTGATCTCGACCACCGTGCCTTCGGCCAGCGCCTGGTGCACCGCGGCCGAACCGCCGCGCGACGCCGGCTCGCGCAGCACGCCCAGCACATAGCGCCCGCCGTCGGCCGGTGCATTGCTCAGCGAATACTGGCGCACCAGGCCGCCGGGCAGCCGCAGGTCGATGTGCGCGCCGGCGGTGAACGGCGGCAGCGGCTGCTCGCCATCGGCCACCAGTTCCAGCCGGCAGATGGACTCGGTCTCCATCGTCTTGCGGGCCACGCGGGCGCGCAGCCAGGGCGTGGCGCTCATCCGGCGGCTCCTGCGCTGGCCAGCACCGCGCCGGTGGCGGCCTGCTCGGCCTGCAGCCAGCGGTCGATCACGCGGCGCGACTGCACGCCGCCGGCGTCGATGTTCAGCGCCAGCAGCTTGCGCTCGGGGTGGGCCAGCAGGTTGCGCTGCTGGCGCTCCAGCATCTCCATGTCTTCCGAGAAGATCTTGCCCTGCCCTTGCCGGATGCTGTCGGTCAGCGCGGCGTCCTCGGGCTTGAAGTGGCGGGCCATGCCCCAGAAGTAGTGGTGCGAGGTGTCGGTTTCGGGCGTGATGAAGTCCACCACCAGCGCCGACACCTTGTGCTGCGGCGGCGCCTCGTAGCCGCCATGGCCGGCCAGGGCCACGCCCACCTCGATCATCACGTGGCTGGGCGGCGTGAAGCGGCACACCTGCCAACGGTCGACCAGCTGGTCTTCGGGCAGGCCATTGCCGCGCAGCGCCATGCGCCAGAACGGCGGCGCATGCACGCCGTTCATGAAGCGGCTGGTCACCACCTCGTCGCCGTTGACCTTGGTGTTGACCGGCGCCTCGTCGATCTCCTTCTGGCCGATGCTGTTGGCATGCACGTAGGTCTCGTGCGTCAGGTCCATCAGGTTGTCCACCATCAGCCGGTAGTCGCACTGCACGTGGTAGCGGCCGCCGCCGTAGGCCCACTCGGGGCTTTCGGCCCAATGCAGGCTGGGCAGCGGCGTGGGCACGCCGGCGCCCGGCCACACCCAGATGAAGCCGTAGCGCTCGATGGCCGGGAAGGCCCGGATGGCCGGAAAGCCCCGCACCCGCTGGCCGGGCATGGCCACCGTCTTGCCGTCGCAGCCCATGGTCAGCCCGTGGTAGCCGCAGACCAGCTGGCCTTCGACCACCCGGCCCAGCGATAGCGGCGCACCGCGGTGCGGGCAGAAGTCTTCCAGCGCCACCACGCTGCCGGCGGCATTGCGGTAGAGGACCATCGGCTCCTTGCAGACGGTGCGGCCGAGCGGCTGCTCGCCCACTTCTTCGGCCATTGCGGCCACGTACCAGGCGTTCTTGGGAAACATGGGCGTACTCCTTGCCAATCAATGGGCGGCGCTGGCCTTCATCGCAGGCGCGCCGGCGGGTGCTGCGTCGGACGACAGGCGGTGCATCAGCACGATCACGGCGGCCACCGCAAAGGCCAGCCCGTAACCCAGGTACAGCTGCGTGGGCAGCCAATGCTGGTCGATCAGGGCGCCGGCCACCAGCGGCGACACGATGGCACCCAGCCGGCCGATGCCGATGCCCAGCCCGAGGCCGGTGGCACGCACCTGCGCCGGGTACACCACCGGGCCGATGGCATACAGCCCCGCCACGCTGCCGTTGGCGAAGGCGCCGATCAGAAAGGCCAGCGCATACGACATCGCCAGCGGATGCGACGAGCTGACGAACACGCTGAGCAGCAAGGCGGTGATCACCAGGAAGCCGGCCAGCACCCGCTTGAGCGGCAGCCGCGCGGCCAGCAGCCCCAGCAGTGCCGCGCCCAGGATGCCGCCCAGGCTGAGCAGCACGCCGGCCGTGACACCCTGCGGCCCGGTCAGTCCCGATGCGCTGAGCAGCTTGGGCGTCCAGCTCATCACGAAGTAAAAGCCGAACATCACGGTGAAGAACGACAGCCACACCAGCAGCGTGGGCCGGCGCAGCGTGGGGCCCAGCAGCTGCGCCAGGCGGCTGCCCTGCGGGCCGGTGGCCGCCACGCGCGGCGGCAGCGCCGCCAGCGCCGGCAGGCCCAGCGCGGCGTTCAAGGTGTTGATGCGGCGCAGCGCATCGGCCGGGCGCCGCGTGAGCAGGAAGTCCATCGACTCGGGCAGCCGCGCCAGCACCAGCAGCGCCACCGCCAGCGTGGCGGCACCGCCGAAGAGGAAGATCGAGCGCCAGCCGTGCTGCTCGATCAGCCACACGGCCAGCGCACCGCCCAACGCCGAGCCCAGCGCATAGCCGGTGGACTGCAGCGTGACGGCCAGGCCGCGCCAGCGCAGCGAGGCGTATTCGCTGGCGATGACGTTGCTGCAGGCCAGGATGCCGCCCACGCCCAGGCCGGTGAGCACCCGCAGCGCGCCCAGCTCCAGCGGCGTGTGGGCCATGGCCGACAGCAGCATGCCGATGCCAGACAGCGTGAGGCAGCCCAGGATCATCGGCCGGCGGCCGACACGGTCGGCCCAGGGCGCGATGAACAGCGAGCCGCCGGCCATGCCCATCAGCCCGGCGCTCAGCAGCAGGCCCAGCTGCGATCCGTTGAGCGCCCATTCCGCCGAGATCGACTTGGCGGCGAAGGCGGTGACCAGCACGTCGAAGCCATCGACCATGTTGATGACCATGCAGACGATGACGGCGCCCCACTGGAAGGCGTTCATCGGCTTGTGGTCGAGCGCGGGGGCGCTGGCACTGGCGGGTGTGGGGGAAGCTGACATCCTGGCTCGTCTCCGTGGCGGGGGTCGGGCGCCGGTACCGCTTGTTGATCCAGCGCAAAGGGCGGGCATACGTCATTGCGTACACTCATCGTGATTCAGTGTACGGAACGTGGAACGCTTGTTCGACAGGGTTATCCCGCAAACGACGAGACCCCAGTGCCCACGTGCGGCTGGCGCACCGCGCTTGTTAGCATCGGCCGCCCAGCCGTACCCGCCCATGAACACCACGCCTTCCGACCTGTCGATCGAGCTGTACCAGCAGCCGGGCCACCTGATCCGCCGCGCGCACCAGATCGCGGTGTCGATGTTCCATGAAGAGCTGGGCCGCGACGTGACGCCGGTGCAGTACGCGGTGCTGCGCATGCTGCAGGACCAGCCGGGCATCGACCAGGTGACGCTGGCCGAACGGGTGGGCCTGGACAACTCCACCACCGCCGACATCTGCCGCAGGCTGGAAGCCAAGGGCTGGATCGTGCGCGAGCTGCTGGCGCGCCGGCAGCGCAGCCTGGCGCTGACCGAAGCAGGCCTTCAGGTGCTGGCCGGCTGCGTCAGCGGCATCCACCGGCTGAGCGACAAGATGCTGGACAGCCTGACCGACGAGGAGCGGGCGGAGCTGATCCGGCTGCTGCAGAAGTTCGTGCACATCCACAACGACCAGAGCCGCGCGCCCGTCAGGTCTGAATGACGGGGGCGGCCTGACGGCCGCGCCCTACTTCATCAAGCCGTAGCGGCGCAGCTTGCCGTGCAGCGTGGTCTTGGGGGTGTTCAGGGCCTGCGCGGTGCGGGCCAGGCTGCCGTCGTGGCGATGCCATTCGCTGGCGATCAGGCTGCGCTCGAAGTCGTCCACCGCCTCGGCCAGGTTGCGCGGTGCGGCCGCCGGCTCGGCGCCCTGCGCGCCGTCCTTGGCCACGCCCAGCACCAGGCAGTCGGCCACGTTGCGCAGCTCGCGCACGTTGCCGGGCCAGTCGTGGGCCATCAGCCGGTGCAGCTTGGCGGCGGGCACCTCGGGCAGCGGCCGCTGGTAGCGGCTGGCGGCCAGCAGCAGAAAGTGCTCCAGCAGCAGCGGAATGTCCTCGCGCCGCTCGCGCAGCGGCGGCAGGTCGATCACCACCACGTTGAGCCGGTAGTACAGGTCGGCGCGGAAGGTGTGCGCCTTCGCGCGCGCCAGCAGGTCGTCCTTGGTGGCGGCCACCACGCGGCAGTCCACCGGCGTCTGCGCGTTGGAGCCCAGGCGCTCGATCACCCGCTCCTGCAGCACCCGCAGCAGCTTGACCTGCACATTCATCGGCATGCTTTCCAGCTCGTCGAGGAACAGCGTGCCGCCATGCGCATGCTCGATCTTGCCCACCCGCCGCTTGTGCGCGCCGGTGAAGGCGCCGGCCTCGTGGCCGAACAGCTCGCTGTCGAGCAGGCTTTCAGGCAGGCCGCCGCAGTTCAGCGCCACGAAGGCCTGGCTGCGCCGGCCCGACAGCTGGTGCAGCGCCTGTGCCACCAGCTCCTTGCCGGCGCCGGTCTCGCCGCGGATCATCACGTCCACCGGGCTGTCGGCCACCTCGCGCACCAGGCGGCGCACCCGCTCCATCTGGGGCGACAGGCCGATCAGCTTGCCCTCCACCCCCTCCAGCTGTGCCAGCCGGTGCTGCAGCGACTGCAGCTCCAGCGTCAGCGCACGTTTGTCCAGCGCCCGCTGCACCACTTCCACCAGCAGCTCGGGCTGGAAGGGCTTGGGCAGGAAGTCGTAGGCGCCGCTGCGCATGGCCTCCACCGCCATCGCGATGTCGCCATGGCCGGTGATCACCACCACCGGCAGCGTCGGGTCGAGCTGCTGGCAGCGGCGCACCACCTCCATGCCGTCGATGCCCGGCAGCCGCATGTCGGTGACCACGACGCCCGGAAACTGCGGCCGCAGCTGCGGCCAGGCGGCTTCGGCCGCCTCGAAGGCCTGCACCGGCAGGCCGGCAAACTGCAGCGCCTGCACGCAGCCAAGCCGCATCAGGGCATCGTCTTCGATGATCAGAACGGACAACTTCGGTTTCATGCCAGGGCTTGGCCCGCCGGTGCCGGCGGCAGGCTGAGGGTGAAGACGGCGCCGCCTTCGGCGAGCGAGGTGGCCACCAGGTCGCCGCCGTAGTCGCGGGCGATGCCGCGGGAGATGACCAGCCCCAGGCCGAGGCCGCTGCCCGCGGGCTTGGTGGTGAAAAACGGGGTGAACAGGCCTGCCAGCACCTTGGGCGGCAGGCCCGGGCCGCTGTCGGCGATGCGGATGCACACGCGCTGGCCGTCGCGGCTGTCTTCCTGCCAGGCGTCGATCTGCAACAGCCGCCGCGGCGCCTCGGCCATCGCGTCCACCGCATTACCCACCAGGTTGATCAGCACCTGTTCCAGCCGGTTGCGGTTGCACCAGGCCATGGGCATTTGGGCCGCCGGCGCGTCCAGCGGCGGCTGGCAACGCAGCTGCACCTGCGCGGCCCGCAGCCGCTGGTCCAGCAGGAACAGCGCGCTCTTGAGCGCGGCGCCCACCGGCACCGGCTCGGGCGCCACCGGCGACTTGCGGGCAAAGGCCTTGAAGGGATGGATGATGCCGCCCATGCGCTCGACCAGCTGGTCCACCAGGGCCAGGTTGCCATGGGCGCCATCCAGGTCGCCGCGGCGGATGAATTCACGGGCATTGCCCGCCAGCGTGCGGATGCCGCCCAGCGGCTGTGCCAGTTCATGCGTGATGCCGGTGGACAGCTGGCCCAGCACCGCCAGCTTGGCGGCCTGCACCAGTTCGTCCTGCGCCTCGCGCAGCGTGGCTTCGGCCTGCTCGCGCACGGCCACCTCGCGGCGCAGATCGTGGTTGGCGGCGGTGAGCGCCGCGGTGCGGCGGGCCACCGTCTGTTCCAGCTCGGCATTCAGGCGCTGCAGGTGCTGCTGCGTCTGGCGGCGCTGCTGCGAGGCCCGGCGCCGCTGCAAGCCCACCAGCGCAGCGGCCAGCAGCAGCGCCGATGCCAGCCCCGCCAGCCCGGCACCGGCCCGGGCCTGTGCACGCACCGGCGCCAGGTCGGCCATCACCAGCAGCCGCCAGTCCAGCCCGGGCAGCGCGCGCCCGCGCACCAGCAGACCGCCTGCGGCGTCAGGCGCGGCCGGGTCGGCGGCACTGGCAGATGCGGCGGCCGGCGGGATCAGCTGCTCGACATCGCTGCCCGGCGTGCCCCAGGGCAGTTGCAGCGCCAGCGGGAAGCGGCCCAGCCGCCGCTGCCCGTACATGCCGGTGAGTTCCAGGTCCACGTCGGTGTCCAGCGACAAGGGCCGCAGCGTGCGGTACAGCCAGCGCGGGTCGGTGGCCTGGATCACCACGTCGTTGGCATCGACCAGCAGGGCCGGCGTGCCCAGCAGGGGCAGCGCCAGCGCCACGGCGGCCAGCGACACCTTGACCACCGCCACGCCCACCACGCGCGGCCCTTCGTACAGCGGGTGCGAGAAGTAGTAGCCCGGCTCGGTGACGGTGCTGCCCACCGAAAAATGGCGGCCCGGGCGGCCGGCCAGCGCCTGCAGGTAGTAGGGGCGCGCCGAGATGTCTTCGCCCAGGCGCCCGTCGTCGGCGCCGACGGTGTGGCTGGTGGCCAGCACGGTGCCGCGCGGGTCGGCCACGAACATCGCCAGGCTGCCCTGGCGGGCGTTGAGTTCACGCAGCAGCTGCTGCACACCGGCATCGGGGCCGGCCAGGCGCGGTGGCTTGAACAAGGCCATCACCGCCGGGTGCAGCTGCAGCAGCGCGGGCGCGTGGGCCAGGCGCTCGACCTGCCCTTCGGCGGTGGCCCCGAAGAGGTCGAAGCGGTGACCGAGGTCGGTGCGCAGCGCGGCCAGGCCTTGCGCCTCGCCGACGCGGTAGCCGGCCGCCGAGGCGGCCAGCACCAGGGCCGCGCCCAGCAACGCCAGCCCCGCACCTTGCACATGTTTGTTCATGCGCCGATTTTGCCGTTGTCGCCAGATTCAACCGGCAAAAACGGCGCGGCTTACGGGCACAGAGGTGCGCTCAGGCGCGGGCCAGCTGCGCCGCCGCGGCTGCACGCGCGGACGCGTCCATTTCCGCGGCGCGGGCGGCGGCCTGCTCTTCGGGCACCAGCTCGCCTTCCCACTTGGCGACCACCGCGGTGGCGATGGAGTTACCCACCGCATTGGTGGCCGAGCGGCCCATGTCGAGGAAGGTGTCCACGCCCAGGATCAGCAGCAGACCCGCTTCGGGGATGTTGAACTGGTTGAGCGTGGCGGCGATGACCACCAGCGAAGCGCGCGGCACGCCGGCCATGCCCTTGGAAGTGAGCATCAGGATCAGCAGCATCGTGACCTGCGTGGACAGCGGCAGGTGAATGCCATAGGCCTGGGCGATGAAGAGCACGGCGAAGGTGCAGTACATCATCGAGCCGTCCAGGTTGAAGGAGTAGCCCATCGGCATCACGAAGCTGCTGATCTTGCGGCGCACGCCGAAACGGTCCAGCGCGTCCAGGATCTTCGGGTAGGCCGCTTCGGAGCTGGCGGTGGCGAACGACAGCAGGAAGGCTTCCTTGATGAGCACCAGCAGCTTGAACACCCGCGGGCCCAGGAACAGCAGGCCGGCGCCGATGAGCACCGCCCACAGCAGGAACAGGCCCAGGTAGAAGTCGCCCATGAAGACGGCGAACTTGACCAGGATTTCCAGCCCGTTGACCGCCACGGTGGCGGCCATGGCCGCCATCACGGCCAGCGGCGCCAGCTTCATCACGTAGCCGGTGATCACCAGCATGGCATGCGACAGCTCTTCGATGCCGGCCACCAGGGTCCTGGCTTTATCACCCAGCGAGGCCAGCGCCACGCCAAAGAACATCGAGAACACCACGATCTGCAGGATCTCGTTGTTGGCCATCGCCTCGGCGAAGGACTTGGGCACCAGGTGGCTGACGAAGTCCTTGACCGTGAACTTGGCCGTGGCCAGGTTGGCCGAAGCGCCGATGTCCGGCAGCGGCAGGCCCAGGTTGAGCCCGGGCTGCAGCAGGTTGGCCATCACCAGGCCCAGCACCAGCGACACCAGCGACGCGGTGAAGAACCAGGCCAGCGACTTGCCGAACACCCGGCCCACCGACGAGGCGGTGCCCATGTGGGCGATGCCCACCACCAGCGTGGAGAACACCAGCGGCGCGATCAGCATCTTGATCAGCCGCAGGAACACGTCCGACACGATGGAGATGTAGCCCGCGATCTGCGCGGCCACCTGCTTGTCGGGGAACTCCAGGTACACCAGGTACCCGATGGCGATGCCCAGCAGCATCGCCACCAGGATGTACAGCGCGGCTGGCAGCCGCTTCTTCGTTGCGCTCATGGCTCTTCCTCTCTCCTGTATCGACTGTGTGGTGGTGGGTGATGGGGGCGGCGGCCTCAGGCGCCGCGCAAGGCCAGTTCGGCGGCGGTGCACAACGCGTCGAAGGCGCGGTCGTCGATCGCCAGCGAATACGGAAAGCGCAGCACGTTGGCCGCTTCGCCGGACACCGGCAGCTGCAGGCCGTGCTGCGCCGCACGCGCCTGCACGCGGCGCGCGAAGGCGGGGTCGGGCAGGCTGCCGTCCAGGCACTCCACCGCCAGCACCGAGCCCAGGCCGCGGATGTCGGCGATGCGCGGCTGGCAGGCCATCGCCCGCACCAGCACCGCCACCAGCTGGCGGCCGCGCTGTTCGGCACGCTCGCACAGGCGCTGGCGCTCGATCGCATCGAGCACCGCATGCTGGGCCCGCACCGCCTGGGCCCGCGCCAGCAGGCTCGGCCCTTCGGGCCAGGGGCCTTCGTCGGGGGCCGCCTGCATCAGCTCCGCGCGGCCGGTGACCACCGCCAGCGGCAGCGGGGCGTCGGGCCCCTGCGCATGCACCACCAGGTCGGCCTGCACCGTGTGGTGGTCCATCGCCCGCAGGCGCCCGGTGCGGGCCAGGCCGCAACGCGTCTCGTCGGCCACCAGCTGGATGTGGTGCCAGTCGCAGCGGCGGCGCAGCTCGGCCAGCAGGTCGGCGTCCAGCAGCTGCACGCTGCCTTCGGCCTGCAGCGGCTCGATGACCAGGGCCGCCACCCGGTGCGGGCGCAGCGGCCCGGCCAGCAGCTCGTCCAGCCGGCCCAGCGTGTGTTCCGCGGTGTCGCCGTGCAGCGGCGTGGGCGCCGGCAGCCGCCACACCGGGCCGGCGGGGCGGCCGAACTCGGTCCAGGCGGGCGTGGCGCCGGGCAGGCAGCCGCTGCTGAGCTTGATGATGGCGGGCCGGCCGCTGTGGGCGCGGGCCAGGCGCAGCGCCGACTCCATGGCCTGGGCGCCGCTGCCGTGGAAGCTGCTGCGCCACGCGCGGGCCCCCGGGGCCAGCCCCGAGAAGCGGGCCGACAGCTGCTGCAGCGATTCCTGCAGGCCAGGCGCTGCCGCCGCCGGCAGCACGCCGCCGTCGGCGCCTGCAAGGCTTGCCGTGCGATCCGTCATCGACCCCTCCTGGGTTGCGGCCCCGTCGTGAACGCGGGTGCCCCTGAAGCCAGGACATTGCAGCGGGCATGCCAAGCGCGGCGTCGCCGGGCGACGGCGTCGCGCCACCGCCAAGTGCTTGAATCCACGAGGTTTATGACGACCGCGTGTCAGCGGTCGGCGCGGCGCCGTTCGAGCTTGCGAACGCGCCGCGGCATGGGCGTACGGCCAGCCGGACTGGGCCGGCCGCGGGCGACCGGCGACTCAGGCGTCGCGGTCGGGGCCGCCCGGTCGGCCCCTCCAGCGACCTTTCAGTCGGCCTCTCGGCTGACCGCCGTCCGGCGCAGGCCGCGCTGGCGCCACCACTGCCGCGCCAGCACCACCACCAGAATGGCATTCAGGGTGACGACCGCGGCGGCCGCCACCGTGGGCCGGTGCAGCAGGTGCCGCAGTTCCAGCGGCAGGTACAAGGCACCGGACACCGCCCCCAGGCACTCGCCCCAGGCAGCGCCCCGCCACAGGCCCCAGGCTTCCACCCAGCGCAGGCTCACGTAGGCCAGCACGGCCAGCAGCACCTGCTGGGCCGGCAGGTGCTGCAGCCGGTCCATCTGACCCAGCAGCAGCGCGGGATAGTGGTCGCCCGGGTCCAGGCCCACGTGGCCGATGAGGGCCAGCGCCAGCCGGTGCAGGTCGTGGTGCAGCAGGCTCAGCAGCCCCAGGCCGGCGGCCAGCGCCACCAGGCCCTTGAGCGCCTCGAAGGCGGCGATGGCGCGCAGCGCCCGGCGCTGCGCCGGGCTTTCCGGGGGATGCTCGACGGCATGGCGGGACCTTGTCATCCCGCGAGTGTGCCGTGGCCGGCTTCACCGGCCGGCGGGCGCGGCGGCCAGCGCCACCACCGTGGCCGCCGGCGCCGCAGGCGCAGCCACCGGGTGCAGCCGGGCCATCAGCACGGCACGCTCGGGCCCTGCTTCGGCCACCACCTGCTGCAGCAGCGTCACGGTGGTGCAGGCGGCCAGGCCGGCAAACAACAGGCGGGCGGTGCGGCTGATCGGGTTCATGGCGGGCTCCTCGGTTCACGGCGGGAAGGGCTGCTGATGCAGTGCCGTCACTGTGGGCCTGAGGGGCCTTGCACGTCCTTTGAAGAGCTGAAGCGCGGGCTTTAACGTTGTGAAGGCGGGGCGCCCGCCTTCTGCCGGTGGCACTGGCATGTGGGTTGCCGATGGTCGGGCATGACCCACCCTTCCTCGACCGTGCCGGGCGAGCCGCCGGCCGCGCATGAACTGCGCTTTGAATCTTTGACGCACCCCGGGCGGCGTTTTGCCTTTCCCTGCGACGCCGTGGGCACCGTGGACCTGGCCACGATGAGCGAAGCCGCCCGCGCCAGCTACCAGCGGGTGCTGGCGCTGGTGGGGCGCGAATACGCATCACCCGTGGTGGTGCGGCTTTGACGGCCCGACCGGCAGCGCCGGCTGGGCCTGCGGGCTCTCAGCCAAGCGGTTTGTAGATCGGCGGATCGGGCTCCGGAAACACCGGCCGTTCCGGCTGCGGCCGATGCTCCCATTGGCGCAGGCGTTTTTCCTGCCGTGATGCATGGCTGCCGGGACGGTGCTGCGGGTGCTGCT
>NZ_CAXFDV010000604.1:0-4127 GCF_964001545.1 uncultured Aquincola sp. | reverse complement strand
GCGGTGCTGCGGTCGCCCTCCAGCCCGCGCTGCGCGATGACGTTGGCCGCATCGACCCGCTGCGCGGCCTGGCCCCGTGCAGGCCGCAGCAGGATGGCCTCGAGCCGGCCGGGAAAGGGAAAGGTCTGGGTGAGGGGGCGCAGGGCGGACATGGGGTGGAAGGGAGCGCGAAAGCTGCGGCAGCGAATTTTGACCCCCCGCCTCGGCCGCTGCAGACGCTGGCAACATGGCCCTGGGCAGTGCCTTGCCCGGTCAGGCCCCCGACCGGCGTCTACTTGGGTGCTGCGCGCATGGACATCCTGGTCCAACAGGTGGTCAACGGTCTGGTGCTGGGCAGCATGTATGCCCTGGTGGCGCTGGGTTACTCCATGGTGTATGGCGTGCTCAACCTCATCAACTTCGCCCACGGCGACATCCTGATGGTGGGCGCCATGGTGGGCGTGACGGTGGTCCATGCCTGCCAGGCGCACGGACCACCGTTGCCCGGGCTGCTGGTGCTGCTGCTGGCGATGCTGGCCGCCGTGCCGGCCTGCGTGGTGGTCAATCTGCTCATCGAGCGCATCGCCTATCGGCCGCTTCGACACGCGCCACGGCTGGCGCCGTTGATCTCCGCCATCGGCAGCTCGGTGGTGCTGCAGACACTGGCGATGCTCGTGTTCGGCCGCAACCCCATCATCTTTCCGCTGGTGCTGTCCATCGAGCCGTACCACCTGTGGGGCGCTCTGATCTCGCCCACGCAGGTGCTGACGCTGATACTGGCCGCCGTGCTGATGGCGGGGCTTGTGCTGCTGGTCGAAAGGACACGGGCAGGGCGTGCCATGCGTGCGGTCGCCGAGAATCCGCGCATCGCCGGCCTGATGGGCATTGACGCGGTGCAAGTGGTGAGGCTGGCCTTTGCCTTGGGTGCTGCGCTGGCAGGCGTGGCCGGTGTGATGTGGGGCGCCACCTACTCCACCACGCATTTTTCGATGGGCTTTCTGCCGGGGCTCAAGGCCTTCTCGTGTGCGGTGCTGGGCGGCATTGGTCACCTGCAGGGTGCCGTGCTGGGTGGGTTGTTGCTCGGGCTGATCGAGAGCATCGCCGGGGGCTACCTGGGGCCGCTGACAGGCGGCGTTCTGGGCAGCCAGTACCAGGACATCTTCGCCTTCCTGGTGCTGATCGGCGTGCTGGCCCTTCGGCCATCGGGCCTGCTGGGGCAGCGGGGCCATGACCGTGTCTGAGCGGCTCATCCGCCAGCGGCTTGTCGCCCGTTGGCCGCTGCTGGTGATAGCGGCGTCGGGTCTGCTGGCCTACCCCTTCGTGGTGGCCGGCCACGGCCTGGCTTGGGTGCGCATGGCCGACATCGCCATGCTGTACGTGATGCTGGCGCTGGGGCTCAATGTGGTGGTCGGCTTCGCGGGGTTGCTGGATCTGGGCTACATCGCCTTTTATGCCGTCGGTGCCTACACGGCGGGCTTGCTCGCCTCGCCGCAGTTCGCACTCACGCTGGCCTCCGTGGCGGCACAGTGGCCAGCGCTGGGGCGTTGGCTGGCGGTCGCCTTCGGGCCCGAGGTGGTGGCCCACGGCCTGCATCTGTCCTATGCCGTCGTGCTGCCCGCCAGCGCGCTGCTGGCCGGTCTGTTCGGCATGGTGCTGGGGGCGCCCACGCTCAAGCTCAAGGGAGACTACCTGGCCATCGTCACTCTGGGCTTCGGCGAGATCGTCCGCATCTTCATCAACAACCTGTCCGAGCCAGTCAACCTGACCGATGGCCCCAAGGGCATCAACCTGATCGACCCGGTCAGTGTGCTGGGCCTGCCCCTGCACGGCGGCCCGGGCTCGGGCGGGCGGGTGCTGTTGGGCGGCGTTGCCATCCCGTCGGTGCACGCGCATTACCTGCTGTTCCTGCTGCTGTGCGGGCTGATGGTGTTTGCCACCTTGCGGCTGCAGGACTCGCGCCTGGGCCGTGCATTTGCCGCCATCCGCGAGGACGAACTGGTCGCCAGGGCCATGGGGCTGCCCACCCATCGCATCAAGCTCACGGCCTTTGCGCTGGGCGCCTCCTTCGGCGGCGTGGCGGGCGCATTCTTCGCATCGTTCCAGGGCTTCATTTCGCCCGAGTCGTTTTCAATGACCGAGTCCATCGCGGTGCTGTCCATGGTGGTGCTGGGCGGCATCGGCCATGTGCCTGGGGTGGTGCTGGGCGCGGTGCTCCTGGCTGGCCTGCCCGAGGTGTTGCGGCATGCGGTCGAGCCCCTGCAGCGCGAGCTTTTCGGCCGCGTGTGGGTGGAAGCGGAGGTGTTGCGCCAGCTGCTGTTCGGTGTGTCGATGGTGGTCATCATGCTCACTCGCCCCGGCGGGTTGTGGCCCGCACGTGTGTCTGCCTCCGCCCCCACAGGGGAGATGCCATGACAGCGCCGCCGCCGTTGCTGCAGGTGTGGGGCGTGTGCCAGCGCTTTGGCGGCGTGCAGGCACTGGCCGATGTCGACCTGTGCGTGGCCGCCGGCGAGATCCAGGGTTTGATCGGCCCCAATGGAGCCGGCAAGACCACCCTGTTCAATGTGATCACCGGCATCCAGCCGCCGGATGCGGGGCGCTTCATGTTGGCTGGGCGGCCGGATCGGCCGGCCACGCCACAGCATGCGGCGCGGGCCGGCATTGCGCGCACGTTCCAGAACATCCGACTTTTTGCCGGCATGACGGTGCTGGAGAACGTGATGGTGGGCCGCCACCTGCATTCCCGCCAGGGGGTGTTCGGTGCGTTCTTGCGGCATGCCGCGGCGCGGCGCGAAGAGGCGGCCATCCGCGCAGCGGCGCTGCGCTTGCTGCGGCGGATGGGCATGGATCAGCACGCGGACCGGCCGGCGGGTCAATTGGCGTATGCCGACCAGCGTCGGGTGGAAATCGCGCGGGCCTTGGCGGCCGAGCCCATCTTGCTGGCGCTGGATGAGCCGGCTGCCGGCATGAATGACACCGAGAAGCAGGGCCTGCGCGACCTGCTGTTGCAGCTGCAATCCGACGGCACCAGCATCCTGCTGATCGAACACGACGTGAAGCTGGTGATGGGCCTGTGCCAGACGGTCACGGTCATGGACCGTGGCCGTTGCATCGCGCGGGGCTCTGCGGGCCAGGTGCAGGCACATCCTGCGGTGATCGACGCTTACCTGGGTGCTCCAGGATGACCGCCGCGCTGTTGCAGGTGCGCGATCTTTGCGTAGCCTACGGTGGCATCCAGGCCGTCAAAGGCGTGGGCCTGGAGGTGTCAGCAGGCGAACTGGTGGCAGTGATCGGCGCCAACGGCGCGGGCAAGACGACGATGCTGGGTGCCATCAGCGGCGCCTTGACCGGGGCGCGCATCAGCGGCACGGTGCTGCACGAGGGCCAGCGCGTCGATGGCCTGCCCTCGTGCGCGCGCGTGCGTCGACGGATGGCGCTGGTGCCCGAAGGGCGGGGCATCTTCGCCCGCATGACGGTGCATGAGAACCTGCTCGTGGGCGCCCACGGCCGGCCTGACCATGCTTCGATCGAGGCGGATCTCGCCCACTGGTATGCCGCCTTTCCCAACCTTCAAGCACGCGCTGGGCAGTTGGCCGGCAAGCTGTCGGGCGGTGAACAACAGATGCTGGCCATGGCCCGTGCGCTCATGGGCCGGCCCCGGTTGCTGCTGCTGGATGAACCCTCGATGGGTCTGGCGCCCTTGCTGGTGCGCCAGGTGTTCGAGTTGGTCCGGCAGATTGCGGCCGACGGCGTGGCCGTGCTGCTGGTGGAACAGAACGCCCGCATGGCACTGCAGACGGCGCAACGTGCCTATGTGATGGACGCCGGCCGATTCGTGCTGCAGGGCCGGGCGGCAGATCTGGCGATGGATGCGCGCGTGAAAAGCGCGTATCTTGGTGGGCACTGAAGGAGGTCCCATGCTCGAAGGTTCCTGCCTGTGCGGCGCCGCCCGCTGGCGCATGGCGGTGATGCCGGAATCGGCCACCGCCTGCAACTGCACCGCGTGCCGGCGCTACGGCACCTTGTGGGCCTACGGCCATGAGGACGTGGACATCAGCGTGACCGGCCCTACCACCGCCTTTGCGCGAGGCCGGGCGCTCACCTTCAACTTCTGTCCGCAGTGCGGCTGCGTGACCCACTGGCGCGGGCTG
>NZ_CAXFDV010000603.1:0-11113 GCF_964001545.1 uncultured Aquincola sp. | reverse complement strand
GGGCCTGAACACCCACCTGCACGGCCAGCTCAACCTGCTGCCGCTGGGTGAGCGCGACATGGCCCTGGCCAAGGCCGTGGTCGAGCTGCTGGACGACGACGGCTACCTGCGCGCCGACCCCTTCGAGCTGACGGCCGACGATGCGCTGGACCCGCCCGCCACCGACGAAGAGGTGCGCATCGCCGTGCGCCGCGTGCAGTCGCTGGACCCGGCCGGCGTGGGCGCCCGCACGGTGCAGGAGTGCCTGCTGCTGCAGACCGGCGAGATCGAGGATGCGCACCAGCGGGCTCTGGCCCGCCGCATCATCGGCGAGCAGCTGCGGCTGCTGGGCACGCGCGATTGCGAAACGCTGGCGCACCGGCTGGGCTTTGCGCTGGCCGAGGTGGAAGCGGCCTGTGCCCGCATCCGCCGCTTCGATCCGCGGCCGGGCTGGCGCTTCGGTGCGCCGCCGGTGCACTACGTGACGCCCGACGTCATCGCCCGCCGCTACCGTGGCCGCTGGGTGGCGGTGCTCAACCCGGCGGTGGTGCCGCGTCTGCGGCTCAACACCACGGTGGTGGAGCTGTTCCAGCGCCACCGCGGCGCACCCTGCCCCGACCTGGCCAGCCACCTGCAGGAAGCGCGCTGGACCGTGCGCAACGTGGAGCAGCGCTTTTCCACCATCGTGGCGGTGGCCCAGGCGGTGATCGACCGCCAGCACCACTTCCTCGACTACGGCGAGATGGCGATGAAGCCGCTGGGCCTGAAGGAAATCGCCGAGGCCGTGGGCGTGCATGAGTCCACCGTCTCGCGCGTCACCAGCAACAAGTACATCGCCACGCCAGCCGGCGTGTTCGAGCTCAAGCACTTCTTCTCGCGCGCGATGGTGATGCCCAGCGGCGCGGCACTCTCGCCCACCGCCATCCGCGGCCTGGTGCGCGACATCATCGCGGACGAAAAGGCCAGTCACCCGCTGTCGGACACCGAGATCACCCAGCTGCTGTGGCAGCAGGGCCTGCGGGTGGCGCGGCGCACGGTCACCAAGTACCGGCAGGCGCTGCGCATCGAGCCGGCCACGCGGCGCAAGGCCGCGGGCGGCTGACCGACAGCGGGGACTTCAGGCTCCGCTGGTGGGCGGATCGGCCAGGTCGGTGGCCACCGCCGATTCGTCCTCGCGGGCGTATTCCTTCAGGCGGTTGTACAGCGTCTTCATGCTCACGCCCAAGGCCGCGGCGGTGCGCTCCTTGTGGTGGTTGAAGTGCTTGAAGGTGGCCAGGATCAGCTGGCGTTCGGCCTCGGCCATCGAGGTGCCCAGCGGCAGCGTCAGCGAAGGCGCCGAAGCGCCTTGGCCGCCGCCCTCGGCCGCGGCTGCCACGCTCACCGGCACGCCGCTGTCGCGCGGCAGCCATTCGCTGCCGATGTCGTCGCCATCGGCCATCACGTACACCCGCTGCACCACGTTGCGCAGCTCGCGCACGTTGCCTGGCCAGCGGTAGGCCTGCAGCGCCTGCAGGGCCTGCGGCGTGAAGCGGCGCACCTGCCCCTCGCGCTGGCACACGCCGGCCAGGAAGTGCTCGGCCAGCAACGGCACGTCCTCGCGCCGCTCGCGCAGCGGCGGCAGCTCGATCGGGAACACGTTCAGGCGGTAGAACAGGTCTTCGCGCAGCTTGTGGTCGGCCACCGCCAGCTCGGGCGCGCGGTTGGTGGCGGCGATCACGCGCACGTCGGCCTCGCGCAGCTGGGTGGAGCCCACGCGCATGAAGGTGCCGGTCTCCAGCACCCGCAGCAGCTTGACCTGCAGCTCGATCGGCATCTCGGTGATCTCGTCGAGGAACAGCGTGCCGCCGTGCGCCCGCTCGAAGAAGCCCTGGTGCTGCGTGTCGGCCCCGGTGAAGCTGCCTTTCTCGTGGCCGAAGATCTCGCTCTCGATCAGGTTGGGCGAGATGGCGCCGCAGTTCACGGCCAGAAACGGCCGCGCGCGCCGGCGGCTCAGGTCGTGCACCGAGCGGGCCACCACTTCCTTGCCGGTGCCGCTTTCGCCGGTGACGAACACGCTGATCGACGTCACAGCCACCCGCGCGATCTGCCGGTACACCCGCTGCATGGCCGCACTGCGGCCCCACAGGTGGCCGAAGTGGCCGCTGCGCGCCCATTCGGCTTCCATCTGGCCGATCTCGGCCTGCAGCGCATCGGGCCGCATCACGCGCGACAGAATGCCTTGCAGCTGCCGCTTGCTGATGGGCTTGGTGATGTAGTCGGCCGCGCCGAAGCGCAGCGCCTGGATCGAGGTTTCCAGGCTGGCATGCCCGGTGATCAGCACCACCTCCGAGTGCCTGATCAGGTCGGGTGTTTCAAACAGGTCCATGCCGCTGCCATCGGGCAGCTGCAGATCGAGCAGGACGACGTCCGGCCTTTGCAACGCAAGCTGGCGGCGGGCATCGCGCAACGATCCCGCGGTGGCCACGCTGAATTGCTGTTCGGCAACCAACGCTGCCATCATGCGTGCCGCGTCCGCGTCGTCTTCAACGATCAGGGCGTGGCTCATCAGGAGACTCCTCCGGTACTGCTTGGAAAAGTAAAAAGAAGGGCCGCTGGCCGCTGTGTGCCAACCCTCGGGGCAAGCAGCATAAGCGCTTCGTTTACAAGCGCCACGCCGGTAGGGGCGTGTTGAAACAACTTGTCATGACTGCATGTCGCGGCATGCCGATTGCCGTTGGCAGCGCCCTGATGCAGCCCTCTTGAACGCTCACTCGCCCATTGCCCATGACCCTTCGTTGGCCGGTGGCCTCGCTGCGCTCGTACCTGGTGGCCATGATGCTGCTGGCCAGCGTGCCGATGGCCTTGTTCATGTCGCTGCAGATCCTGCGCGATGCCCGCGCGCAGACCGAGCGCCTGAACGACCAGCTGCGCCGCACCGCGGTCGTGATGGCCGATGGCATCGACCGCGAGCTGGTGGCCTCGCTGGACACCTTGATGCTGCTGGCCGACGACGCGCCCGAGGGCACGGTGGAGGCGCTGGGCCGGCAGCTGTCTCAGCGAACCCGGCTGCGGCCCAGCTGGCAGTCGCTGTTCATCGCCGATCCGCAAGGCCAGGTGCTGCTGGCACTGGCCGGCCAGCCCTGGCCGCTGCCGGCAGAGGTGTCGCCGGCCACGCTGCCGGCGCTGCATGTCTCCAACATGGTGGAGCGGGACGGGCGGCGCGCCGTGGTGCTGAGCGTGGCGCTGGAAGGCGGCCACCGACTGGCCGCCTGGATCGACGTGGCGCACTGGCAGGCCATGCTGCGCCGGGGGGGCGAGCTGGAAGGCGGTTATGCGTCAGTGTTCGATGGCCGGCACCGCATCATTGCCCGCAGCACGGCGCCGGAGCAGTACGTGGGCCGCCAGCTGCCGGCGGCCGCGGTGGCCTCCATGGGCCAGCGGGCCTCGGGCGTGCACCGCACCCTGCTGCTGGAAGGCGAGCCCACCTACGTGGCCTGGCATGCGGTGGGCAGCACCCCGTGGCGCGTGGCCGTGGGCGTGCTGGCCGGGCCGATCGAGCGGCAGCACCGACGGGCGCTGTACACCGCCGTGGGCACCGCCGCGCTGTGCCTGCTGCTGGGCGTGACGCTGGCGCTGTGGATGGCTCGGCGTGTCACCCAGCCGCTGCAGGCCCTGGGGGCGGGTGGCGGCCTGGCGCCCGACGGCCCGCAGTCCGCCGCCCCGGTGCGCGAAATTGCCGCGCTGCGGGACGCTGTCGTCTCGGCCCGGCAGGAAGAAGCCGCCGCCCGGCTGCGGCTGCAGCGCCAGGCCGACGAGTTCGAGGCGCTGTTCCGCGGCAGCCCCATCGGCCTGGCCTTTGCGCAGGACCCCCAATGCCGCAAGGTGCTGCGCAACCGCGCGCTCGACGAGATGCTGCGCCGCCCGGCGGGCGAAGCCGACGCGCCGCGCCAGGAGCTGCAGGTGCTGCAGGACGGCCGCGTGCTGGCCCGCCATGAACTGCCGCTGGCCGTGGCTGCCCGCACCGGTGCGCCGGTGCCGGCGGCCGAACTGGAGCTGCGCGCCGGCCCGGGGCCCGCGCGCTTCGTCATCATGCAGACGGTGCCGCTGCTGGACACCGATGGCCAGTCGCGCGGGGCCATTGCCGCGCTGCTGGACATCACCGACCGCAAGCGGGCCGAGGCCCGGCTGCTGGACACCGACCGCGAGCGCACGGCGCTGGTGGCGCGTGAACAGGCGGCCCGGCGCGAGGCCGAGCAGGCCAACCAGGCCAAGGACGAGTTCCTGGCCATGCTGGGCCATGAGCTGCGCAACCCGCTCAATGCCGTCGCTTCCGCGGTGGAGGTGCTCAAGCTGGTGGGCGGCGGTGGCGAGCGGGCCGACGATGCGCGCCACATCATCAGCCGCCAGACGCGGCACCTGGCCCACTTGATGGACGACCTGCTGGACATGGCGCGTGTGGCTTCCGGCAAGGTGGTGCTGGAACGCCGGCCGCTGGACCTGGCCAAGCTGGTGGCGTCGCTGGTGTCCACCATGCGGCTGTCGGGCGACACCCGCGAGCACACCCTGACCACCGAGCTGCAGGAAGCCTGGGTGGACGCCGACAGCACCCGCATCGAGCAGGTGGCCGGCAACCTGCTGACCAATGCGCTGAAGTACACGCCGCCCGGCGGCCATGTGCAGGTGAAGGTGGTGCCCGATGGCGAGCAGGTGCTGCTAGAGGTGCGCGACGACGGCGTGGGCATTCCGCCGCACCTGCTGACGCGGGCCTTCGACCTCTTCGTCCAGGGCGAGCGCTCGCTCGACCGGCGCGCCGGTGGCCTGGGCGTGGGGCTGACGCTGGTCAAGCGGCTGGTGGAGCTGCACGGCGGCAGCGTGGCCGCCGAAAGCGCGGCAGAGGGCGCCGGGGACGGCGCGGGGCCGGACGCCAGAGACGGCGAAGGCGGCGGCAGCGTGTTCCGCGTGCGGCTGCCACGCATCCCTTCACCGCCGCCGGCCGACAGCCGAGGCCGGCCCAGCCAGCTGCGCGGGCGCACCGTGCTGCTGGTGGAAGACAACGACGACGCGCTGCAGGCGCTGAAGGCGGTGCTGGAGCTGGACGGTCACCGCGTGAGCACGGCCAACGACGGCGAGCAGGGCCTGGCCCTGCTGCTGTCGCAGCTGCCCGAGGTGGCGGTGGTGGACCTCGGGCTACCCAAGATCACCGGCTTCGACGTGGCCCGGCAGAGCCGCGCCGCGGGTTATGCGGGCCGGCTCATCGCCCTGTCGGGCTACGGCATGGCCACCAGCACCCGGCAGGCGCTGCAGTCAGGATTCGATGCGCACCTGACGAAGCCGGTGGATTTCGACCGGCTTCGCGAACTGTTCGACGACCGGTAGCGTTAGAGGAGATCGTCGGTGTCGGCCGGCACGGCCAGCGACTGAAGGCGCTGCTGCTCATGCTGCCAGTGCCAGGCGTTCACACGCTCGATGGCACCGCGAAGTCCGTCGGTCATCCAGTCGTTCGTGCCGTTGGAGCCGGGCTCCGACGCGTTCTGCACGACAGCGGGATGAATGGCAGGCGAGAGGGTGGGCTGGATGTTCATGCCCGGACCCATGCAAGGTGGATGCCTGTCGAGGGTTTTTGCTTACTGGTTGTCACCCAAAGACCGGGCGCCTAGGGGTCGTCGGCTTGCGAGGGGCCGCCGGGGCCCACCCCACGAGCGGTCCCGCCTCGCAGAGACGCTGGGCATTGGCCACTTTTGCCGTAAACCCGGCGCGGCTCTGCTGCAAAGTCAGCGCTCGCCACGGGGCGGCGGCTCAGTGCAGGTAGGCGGTGCACCAGCGCCGCATTTCGCTGCCCAGGGCCAGCAGCGACACCGGCTGGGGCACGAAGCCGTCCACCTCGTCGCCCCAGGCCGCGAAGGCCGCTGCACCTTCCTGCACCGATGCGTGCAGCACGATGCGGCACGGCGCGGCCAGACCGGTGCGCTGCAGCGTGCGCAGCCGCTGCACCAACCCATCGCCGTGCACGCCGGGCATGGCGGGGTCCAGCAGCAGCACCGCCGGGGCCACCCGCAGGCACTCGTCCAGCGCCTGCACCGCGTCGCGGGCGGCATGCACCTCATGGCCCATGGCCTGCAGCAGCGATTGGGTCAGGCAGCGCGCCACGTCGTCGTGCTGGGCCACCAGCACACGCGCTGGCGGTACCGGCACGGGGGCCCGGCCGTGCGCCGGGCGGGGCGTGGGCTGGCGCAGCAGCTGGTCCCAGGCCTGCCAGTCGGCCGCCGACAGCGGGTGGCAGGCCAGCTGGTAGCCGGGCAGGGCGTCGGGCTGGCCCAGCCACAAGGAGCCGGTTTCCACCGCCGCCACGGCCAGCGTGCGCGCGGGCAGGGCGCGCCGCACCTGGCGCAGCAGGTCGGCCGGCGTGTCCGCACCCGGAAACAGCAGCAGCACATCGGGCGGTGAGTCGCCCGCCGCATCGCGCGCCAGCCGTTGCAGCAATGCATCGGGGCCGGCCACCGCGGTCACCGTCCAGCCGTGGCGCAGCGCATCGCGCGCCAGCGCAGCGGCCTGCACCGCATCGGGCTGCCACAGCCACAGGTGGCGGCTGCCAAAAGGCGGCCGCCGCGGCACCGGGCCCGACCACGCCTGGCACAGCCGGTAGTTGGCATCGAGCTCGAAGCCGCCGGCCTGCCAGGTCAGCGCCACCGCCGCGCGGGCCGTGGGGCAGCGGCCGTGCGCCAGCTGCTGCCCAGCGCCGGCATCCACCGCCAGCGGCGCCAGGTCGAGCCGGTCCACCGCCTGCTCGAACGTGCCGTGGCCGCGGCGCTCGGGCTGGCCGGTGATGCGCCAGTGCAGCCGGCAGCCGCCCTCGGGCTGGGCATCGGCCTGCGCCTCGAAGCCGATGAGCCCGCCCGGGCCCAGCAGGTCGACGCAGGCGCCCACCAGCCGGTGCAGGCTGCACCGCAGCGCCCGCGCGCGCGACAGCGGGTGGTCCATCGCCCCTGCCGCACCGGGCAGCAGCCAGTCGCCGCTGCGGTCGTCGAAGCCATAGCTGATGTGCCCGGCCTTCAGCCGGGGCGCCCACTCCCGCAGGGTGATGGCCAGCAGCCGGGACAACAGCATGTGCGTCATGGCGCGATGGGGAGGAACGGGCTTTGCCACCAGCCCGGTGCAGCCACGGTGGCTGCGACTGCCAGGAGATCTGCACCATGCGCGCCTGCCCCGCCTACCTGACCTTGCACAGCGTGCGCCCTGTGCTGGCACCGCGCCCGGCCCTGCGGCCGGCCCTGCCGCTGCGCGCCCATGTGGTGCCGCCCGAGCCCACCATGCCGCCGCCACCCACGCCCGACCTGCCCACCGGCGTGCCACCGGTCGGCGACCCGCTGCCCGACCAGCCCGCGCCCACCCCGGGCCCCGCACCCGGCCCGGCGCCCGACATGCCGCCCGAGGTGACGCGGGCGGCAAGGGCGGGGGTGGGGCAGGACGAGGCAACACATGGCGGGATGATGACGCACGCGTTGGCAGGCCGCGTGCCGCGCTTCGAACGGCCTTCCACCTACCGGCGCAGCCTGCAGCGCGCGATGTCGGGCCTGCAGGCGGAGCTGGACCATTGAACTCCGCCGTGGACCGACCCGCGCGCCGCAGCGCAGCGGCTGAACCGGCGCTGCCCGCCCAGGCGCAGCGCCTGTTGCGCCAGGTCTTCGGGCTGCGCAAGCTGCGCCCTGGCCAGGGCGCGGTGGTGGCCCGCGTGCTGCAGGGCCAGCCCACGCTGGCGGTGATGCCCACCGGCGCCGGCAAGTCGCTGTGCTACCAGCTGCCGGCGCTGATGGACGAGCGCCGCACGCTGGTGGTGTCGCCGCTCATCGCCTTGATGAAGGACCAGTGCGACGCCTTGTGCGACCTGAACATCGCCGCCTACGCCTGGCACAGCGGCCTGTCGGCCGAGGCGCTGGCCGCCACCGAGGCCGCGGTGGCCGACGGCAGCGCCCGCATCGTCTTCACCACGCCCGAGCGGGCGGCCGAGCCCGGCTTTGCCGAGGTGATCTCGGCCGGCCGTGCAGTGGGCCTGCTGGTGGTGGACGAAGCCCACTGCGTGGCGCAATGGGGCCATGCCTTCCGCCCGGCCTACCTGGAGCTGGCACCGCTGCGCCGTGCGCTTGGGCAGCCGCCGGTGCTGGCGCTCACCGCCACCGCCACCGCCGAAGTGGCCGCCGAGGTGATGGAACAACTGGGCATACCGGCCGACGGCCTGCTGCGCGCCGGCGTGTACCGGCCCAACCTGCACTACCGCGTGGAGCCGCAGGCCGACGAAGAAGACAAGCGCCAGCGTGCGCTGGCCATCGTGCGCGGCAACGCCGGTGCCGGCATCGTCTACGCGGCCACCGTGCGTGAGGCCGAAAGCGTGCATGCCTTGCTGCAACAGGCCGCGGTGGAAGCCGGCGAGCCGCCCGAGGCCTACGGCCTGTACCACGGCCGCATGAACGCCAGCGACCGTCACCGCGTGCAGGACGCCTTCCTGCAAGGGCAGGTGCGGGTGATGGTGGCCACGCCGGCCTTCGGGCTGGGCATCGACAAGCCCGACATCCGCCTGGTGCTGCACCTGCAGCTGCCGCCGGGGCTGGACGCGTATTACCAGGAAACCGGCCGCGCCGGCCGCGACGGCGAAGATGCCGACTGCACCTTGCTGTACCTGCGCGGCGACCGCGGCGTGCAGCAGTTCTTCATGGCCGGCCGCTACCCCGACCGCGATGCGGTGGCCGCGGTGCTGGCCCAGCTGTCGGCCGGCGGCACCGCGCTGGAGCTGGAGGCGATGGCCGAGGCCACCGATCTGGCGCCCGGCCGGGTGCGCAGCATCCTCAACCTGCTGGCCGGTGAAAAGCTGGCCCGCCGCGATGCACAGGGCCGCTGGCGCGGCGCCGGCCGCCGGCTGGCCGACGCCGCGCTGGGCCGCGTGCTGGCCGCCTGCGAGCAGCGCCGCGAGCACGACAAGGCCGAGCTGGAAGCCATGGTGGCCTACGCGCAAAGCGGCACCTGCCGCTGGCAGCTGCTGCTGCGCCACTTCGAGCCCGAAGCCGAACACCCCGCCTGCGGCCATTGCGACAGCTGCCAGCGCCTGCAGGCCTTCGAGGCGATGCGCGCCGCCGAAGCCGCGCTGGGCACGCCCACGCCGTCGGCCGAACCCATCCGCGTGATGGCCGCCGGCACGCCGGTGCGCGTGCGCCGCTACGGCCTGGGCGAAGTGGTCGGCGGCGACGGCAGCAGCCTGACCATCCGCTTTCCCGGCGGCGCCGAGCGCAGCTTCCACCCCGATTTCGTCAAACCGGCCAAACCACCGCGGCGCAGCGCTTCCGCCGCGGCCTGATGCCCGAACCACCTTCACCTGCCATGAAACCCACCGTCAGCGATCACCTTCTGCAACGCCTGCATGCCTGGGGCGTGCGCCGTGTCTTCGGCTACCCGGGCGACGGCATCAACGGCCTGGTCGGCGCCTTCGGCCGGCGCGATGGCGACATCGAATTCGTGCAGGCCCGGCACGAAGAACTGGCCGCCTTCATGGCCACCGCCCATGCCAAGTTCACCGGCGAGGTGGGCGTGTGCATGGCCACTTCGGGGCCGGGCGCCATCCATCTGCTCAATGGCCTGTACGACGCCAAGGCCGACCATCAGCCGGTGGTGGCCATCGTGGGCCAGCAGGCGCGCAGCGCGCTCGGCGGCGACTACCAGCAGGAGGTCGACCTGCCCGCGCTGTTCAAGGACGTGGCCGGCGCCTATGTGCAGACGGTGATGGTGGCCGAGCAGGCGCGCCATGTGATCGACCGCGCCATCCGCATCGCACGCGACCAGCGCACCGTGACCTGCGTGATCGTGCCCAACGACGTGCAGGAGCTGCCCCAGGTGCAGGAGCCGCCGCGTGAGCATGGCACCGTGCACAGCGGCATCGGCCACACCGGCGTGGCCGCGGTGCCGCCGGCCACCGAGCTGGCGCGCGCCGCCGCGGTGCTGAACGCCGGCCGCAAGGTGGCCATCCTGGTGGGCGCGGGTGCGCTGCATGCGGCCGACGAGGTGCAGCTGGTGGCCGACCGCCTGGGCGCCGGCGTGGCCAAGGCGCTGCTGGGCAAATGCGTGCTGCCCGACGACCTGCCCTACGTGACGGGCGCCATCGGCCTGCTGGGCACCGGCGCCAGCTGGGAGCTGATGGAAGGCTGCGACACGCTGCTGATGATCGGATCGAGCTTTCCGTACAGCGAATACCTGCCCAAGGAAGGCCAGGCCCGCGGCGTGCAGATCGACGTCGACCCGCGCAAGCTGGCGCTGCGCTACCCCATGGAAGTGAGCCTGGCCGGCGACAGCGCGCTCACGCTGCGGGCGCTGCTGCCGCTGCTCAAGCCGCGGGCCGACACGGCCTGGCGCGACCAGATCGTCAAGAGCGTGGCCCGCTGGTGGGACGTGACGCGCGCCCGTGCCATGGCACCGGCCCACCCGATGAACCCGCAGCGCGTGTTCTGGGAACTGTCGCCCCGGCTGCCGTCGGACGTGATCCTGGCCTGCGATTCCGGCACCAGCGCCGCCTGGTACGCCCGTGACCTGCAGGTGCGCCACGGCATGATGGGCTCGCTGTCGGGCGGGCTGGCCAGCATGGGCGCGGCGCTGCCCTATGCCATCGCGGCCAAGTTCGCGCACCCGGCGCGGCCGGTGGTGGCGCTGCTGGGCGATGGCGCCATGCAGATGATCGGCCTCAACGCCCTCATCACGCTGGCCCACCACTGGCAGCGCTGGACCGACCCGCGCGTGGTGGTGATGGTGCTGGACAACCGCGACCTGAACATGGTGACGTGGGAACAGCGCGTGATGGCCGGCGACCCCAAGTTCGACCCGTCGCAGACGCTGCCCGGCTTCAGCTACGCCGAATATGCGCGCCTGCTGGGCCTCAAGGGCATCCGGGTGGACAAGCCCGACGACATCGGCCTGGCCTGGGAAGAAGCCCTGGCCGCCGACCGCCCCACGGTGCTGCAGATGGTGGTGGACCCCAACGTGCCGCCGCTGCCGCCGCACATCCCGGCCAAGCAGGTGGCCTCGTACTTCAGCGCCCTCTTCAACGGCGACGCCGACGCCCGCCAGGTGATGGTGGCCACGCTGCGCCAGTGGTGGGCGGGGGTGGCGCCGGGGCGGGCGG
>NZ_CAXFDV010000602.1:0-23039 GCF_964001545.1 uncultured Aquincola sp. | reverse complement strand
TGTACCTGGCGCTGGTGGCCGTGACCTTCGGCCTTTTCAAGGCGGTGCCCAGCGGCTTCGTGCCGGCGCAGGACAAGCAGTACCTGATCGGCTTTGCCCAGCTGCCCGACGGCGCCACGCTGGACCGCACCGACGAGGTCATCCGCCGCATGGGCGAGCTCACGCTCAAGCAGCCGGGCGTCGAGCACGCCATCGCGTTCCCGGGCCTGTCGATCAACGGCTTCACCAACAGCTCCAACTCGGGCGTGGTGTTCGTCAGCCTCAAGCCGTTTGAAGAGCGCACCAGCGCGGCGCTGAGTGCCGGCGCCATCGCGGGGGCCTTGAACCAGCAGTTCGCGCAGATCGAAGACGCCTTCATCGTGATGTTCCCGCCGCCGCCGGTGCAGGGGCTGGGCACCACGGGCGGCTTCAAGCTGCAGCTGGAAGACCGCGCCTCGCTGGGCTACGAGGCGCTGGACGCGGCCACCAAGGCCTTCATGGCCAAGGCCTACCAGACCCCCGAGCTGGCCGGCATGTTCAGCAGCTACCAGGTCAACGTGCCGCAGCTGTATGCCGACATCGACCGCACCAAGGCGCGCCAGCTGGGCGTGGCGGTGACCGACGTGTTCGACACGCTGCAGATCTACCTGGGCAGCCTGTACGTGAACGACTTCAACCGCTTCGGCCGCACGTACTCGGTGCGGGTGCAGGCCGATGCTGCCCACCGCGCGCGGCCCGACGACATCGGGCTGCTGAAGGTGCGCTCGGCCAGCGGCGAGATGGTGCCGCTGGCGGCGCTGCTGAAGGTGCAGCCCAGCTTCGGTCCCGAGCGGGCGATGCGTTACAACGGCTTTCTGTCGGCCGACATCAACGGCGGCCCGGCCCCGGGTTATTCGTCGGGTCAGGCGCGGCAAGCCATCGAGCGCATCGCCAAGGAAACGCTGCCGCCCGGCATCGGCTTCGAGTGGACCGAGCTGACCTACCAGGAGATCCTGGCCGGCAACTCCGCGGTCATCGTGTTCCCGCTGGCCATCCTGCTGGTGTTCCTGGTGCTGGCCGCGCAGTACGAGAGCCTGACGCTGCCGCTGGCCATCATCCTCATCGTGCCCATGGGCCTGCTGGCTGCGATGACGGGCGTGTGGCTCTCGGGCGGTGACAACAACGTGTTCACGCAGATCGGCCTGGTGGTGCTGGTGGGGCTGAGCGCGAAGAACGCGATCCTGATCGTGGAGTTCGCGCGTGAGCTGGAGTTTGCTGGCCGCACGCCGCTGCAGGCCGCCATCGAGGCCAGCCGCCTGCGGCTGCGCCCCATCCTGATGACCTCGCTGGCCTTCGTGATGGGTGTGCTGCCGCTGGTGCTGTCCACCGGCGCGGGGGCCGAGATGCGCAGCGCCATGGGCGTGGCGGTGTTCGCCGGGATGATCGGCGTCACGGCCTTCGGCCTCTTCCTCACGCCGGTGTTCTATGTGCTGCTGCGCCAGCTCACCGGCAACCGGCCGCTGAAGCTGCATGGCGAGGTGCCGCACCTGGAAGCCTTTGCCACCGCGCCCGCCCACCCCGGCGGCGGCGGCCTGCAGCCGCACCCGGCCGCGCCCCGCCACCCGCATGACGCCTGAGCGCGCGACTAGGAGCACGACATGAACAAGAGCATGCAATTCGCGCAGCGCCTGCTGCCGCTGGTGGCCGCGCTGGTGATCGCCGGCTGCGCCACGCCGCTGCCGCCGGTGGAAGACCGGCTGCTGCCGGCCACGCCCGCCGCCTTCAAGGAAACCGATGGCCGCTGGGCCCAGGCCCGGCCGGCCGATGCGCAGCCGCGCGGTGAATGGTGGAAGAGCTTCGGCGATGCCGAGCTGGACCGCTGGGTGGCCCAGGCCGCCGAGCAGAACACCAGCATCCAGCAGGCGGCGGCGCGGCTGCAGCAGGCGCGGGCGCTGGCCCGCCAGACCGACAGTGCCCGTTCGCCGCAGGTGGGCGCGCAGGCCGGCGTGTCGCGTCAGGCGGGCCTGACCAACAACGGCCCGGCCAACACCGTGGCCAGCGTGGGGCTGAACCTGCAGTACGAGGTCGACCTGTTCGGCCGCCTGTCACGCGCCAGCCAGGCCGCCGAGCTGGATGCGCAATCGCGCGCCGCGCTGCTGCAAAGCGCGCGATTGCTGGTGCAGGCCGAAACCGCGCAGACCTACCTGGCCCTGCGCACGCTGGACGAGGAGCGCGCCCTGGTGCGCGACACCGTGGCCGCCTACCGCGACACCTTGCGCCTGACCGAAGCGCGCCAGCAGGCCGGTGACATCGCCGAGCTGGACGTGGTGCGTGTGCGCGCCGAGGTGGCCGCCACCGAGGCCGAGGCGCTGGCGCTGGACCAGCGCCGCGCCACGCTGGAACATGCGCTGGCGGTGCTGGTCGGTGAGCCGGCTTCCACCTTCAGCCTGCCGCCGCAGGGCTGGACGGCGGCGCTGCCGGTGGTGCCGCCCGGCGTGCCCAGCACCGTGCTGCAGCGCCGGCCCGACGTGGCCGCCGCCCAGCGCAGCATGCTGGCCGCGCAGGCGCGGGTGGGCGTGGCGCAGGCCGCCTGGTTCCCCAGCGTGTCGCTCACCGGCAGTGCGGGGCAGGCCTCTTCCGACCTGGGCGACCTCTTCAAGTGGTCGATGCGCAGCTGGGGCGTGGGCGCGCTGCTGTCCATGCCCCTGTTCGACGGCGGCCGCCGCCAGGCCGGCATCGACAGCGCCCGGGCCGAGCTGGACGGCGCGCTGGCCGGCTACCGCGAACAGGTGCTGGTGGCCTTCCGCGACGTCGAAGACCAGCTGGCCGCGCTGCGACTGCTGGCCGACCAGGCCGAGGCGCAGGCGCGCGCGGTGGCCTCGGCCAGCCGGGCCACGGCCTTGTCGGGCACGCGCTGGCGCAACGGTTACATCAGCCAGCTCGACCTGCTGGATGCGCAGCGCACCGAATTGCGCAACCGCCGCCAGGCGCTGCAGGTGCGGGCCGCGCAGTACCAGGCCACCGTCGGCCTGGTGAGGGCTTTGGGCGGCAGCTGGGAAGGGGCGGGCGCTTGACGCGCACACTGGGCACTCTATGGGCATGACCTTCCTGGCCCTGGTGGGCCTGCTGCTGGCGGCGGGGTTCCTGGGCCAGCCGTGGTGGCGCGAACAGCGCCGCCGCCGCTGGCGGGCGCAGCCGTTTCCGGCGGCCTGGCGCCGCATCCTGCGGCGGCGCGTGCCGCTGGTGCGGCGGCTGCCGGCCGACCTGCAGCTGCAGCTCAAGCAGCGCATCCAGGTCTTCCTGGCCGAGGTGCCCATCATCGGCTGCCAAGGGCTGGCGGTCACGGACGAGATGCGCGTGACCATCGCGGCGCAGGCCAGCCTGCTGCTGCTCAACCGGCCGCGCGCGGCCTTCACCGAGCTGCGGCAGGTGTTGCTGTACCCCGGCGCCTTCGTGGTCGACCGCGTGCGGCCCGGCGGTGCCGGCGTGCAGCACGATGACCGGCGGGTGCTGTCGGGCGAATCGTGGTCGCAAGGGCAGGTGCTGCTGTCGTGGGCCGATGCGCTGCAGGGCGCGGCCGACCCCGACGACGGCCACAACGTGGTGATCCACGAGTTTGCGCACCAGCTCGACCAGATCACCGGCACCGCCAACGGCGCGCCGCCGCTGAGCGGCCGCCGCCACTACGAGCGCTGGTCGCGGGTGCTGGGCGAGGCCTTCGGCCAGTTGCGCCAGCGCCTGGCCGCAGGCGAGCCCACCTTGTTCGACCCCTACGGCGCCACAGACCCCGCCGAGTTCTTCGCGGTGGCCACCGAGGTGTTCTTCGAACAGGCCCGGCGCCTGGCCGCCGAACACCCGGCGCTGTACCAGGAGCTGCGCGGCTACTACCAGGTCGATCCGGCGGGGTGGTAGGGGGTGGGGCCGATCAGCGGCCCGGCCCCTCGCGACCCGCCAGTGGATGCGCGATGCGCCCGTCGCCGTAGCTGCCCAGCACCTGGGCGATGACCACCTGGTAGCCCTTGAGCCACTGCGATTGCGCCTGCTTGGCTTGCAGGTGCGCGGGGTGCTGCATCAGCGTCTGCAGCGCCTCCATCGATGCCCAGTAGTACACGTTGGACACCAGCCCGGTCGCCGCGTTGTCCCAGGCCTCTTCGCCCAGGTAGCCGGGGATCGACCGCGCCACTTCTGCGATCACCCGGTCCAGCGCATGGAAGGCCTCGTCGTAGTCGCCGGGCAGGAAGGTGAAGGTGGAGGTGTACACGGGATGGTCAGTGCTCCAGCGCATCGCGCAGGGCTTCGGTGGCCCATTGGTTCAGGCTCTTGCCCTTGGCCTGGGCGGCCACCAGGGCGCGGCTGTGCATTTCGGGCGGCACGCGCAGCAGCAGCTTGCCCGAGGCGGGCTTCTCGGGCTCCACGCCCTGTTCGGCGCAGTCCTGCAGGTAGTCCTTGACCGCGCTGGCGAATTCGCGGCGCAATTGCGTCACCGTTTCGCCGTGAAAGCTGATGATGCTGCGCAGGCCGAGGATGCGGCCGACGAAGAGGTTGTCGCGCTCATCGAACTCGATGCGCGCCGTGTAACCGCCGTGGGTCATCGTGTTCATGGACGTACTCCTGCTTGCTCGAAAAACTCGCGGGCTTCTTCCACCTGGTAGCGCTTGGCTTCCTTGCCGGGGTGTGGCCGGTGGCAGCGCCACTGTTGGCCAGCCAACTCGATCCTGACGCGTGATCCTTCCCGCTCGGTCACCTTGCCGCCCAAGGCTTTGACCAGGGCCTCGATGTCCGCAAACACGATCGATGCCGACGTGGGCTTGGCGAAGACGGCGGACAACGTCTTTCGGTGTCGGGCGTTCACCGTCCAAACGATAGCATGAAGTGCTAGCGCTCGGTGCGCTGGCTACGCCTCCAACGCCCCATGCAGCGCCACGAACTCCTGCGTCAGCTTGTGGCGCGGGTCCAGGTGCACCATCGGGCGGGCCAGCTCGTGCGATTCCTTGATCTTCACGCTGGCGCTCAGGTAGGGCTGCAGCACCGGCAGGCCTTCGTCGATCAGTTCCTGCACGGTGCGCTGGGGCAGGCTGGCGCGGGGCTGGAACTGGTTGACCACGATGCCCTCGACCTGCAGGCCCGGGTTGTGGTCGGCCTGGATCTCCTGCACCGTCTCCATCAGGCCGTACAGCGCGCGGCGCGAGAAGTCGTCGCAGTCGAACGGGATCAGGCAGCGCTCGGCCGCGATCAGCGCCGAGCGGGTGTAGAAGTTCAGCGCCGGCGGCGTGTCGATCCAGATGGCGTCGAACTCGTCGGTCAGCTCGGCCAGCGCATCGCGCAGCTTGTAGATCTTGTAGCGCGACTCCAGCTTGCCGTGCAGTTCGTCCAGGTGGGCGCTGGCCGGCATCAGGCTCAGGTGCTCCCAGGGCGTGGCCACGATGAAGTCGGTGGTGGCCGGCGGGCGCACCGTGAACTTCAGCGTCTGCTCGAAGAACTCGGCCGCACCATCGCCCAGGCCCTGGGTGGCGGCATCGCCCATCAGGTAGTGGGTGGTGTTGCCCTGCGAATCCAGGTCGACCACCAGCGTGCGCAGCCCCTGTTGCGCGCCGATGGCGGCCAGGTTGCAGGTGATCGTGGACTTGCCCACGCCCCCCTTCTGGTTGAACACGACTCGGCGCATGCGGCTTCCCCCGGTGCTGGTGACTGGAGATGGATTGTGCAATGCAGCAGTGGCGCGGCCGGCGGGCCGCGAGCCCGGGGTTCAGGCCAGGGCCACCGGGTGGCCTGCGGCGGCCCAGGCTTCCAGCCCGCCGGCCAGCGGCCGCACGCGGGTGAAGCCCTTGCCCGCCAGCCGCTGCGCCGCCACCGCAGCCGAGGCTTCGTTGGGGCAGTTGCAATACAGGACGATGTCGCGGTCGCGCGGCAGCCCGGCGGCCAGGCCGGTGATGTCGGGCAGCGCCATCCGTTGCGCACCGGGAATCACCCGCGGGTCGAGCTGGTTGGCGGTGCCCGATCGCACGTCAATCACCAGCGGGGCCTCTGGGCTGCCGGCGGCCGCGCCCATCAAGGCATGCAGCTCATCGACGCTGATGCGCACCATGGCCAGCGACTTCAGGAAGCGGCGGCGGCGCCACCAGCGCCAGCCGGCGAACGCGGCCGCGCCGCCCAGCACCACCACCGCCGCCACCAGGCCGGCATCGGCCAGGTACACCAGCACCGCGTCCACCTGCTGGCTGAACAGCGCGCCCAGCCCCAGGAACAGCGCCGACCAGACGGCGCCGGCCAGCAGGTCAAAGGCCACGAAGCGCGGCACCGACATGCCCAGCGCGCCGGCCATCGGCGCGGCCACCACCGACACGCCGGGCACGAACTTGGCGGCCAGCAGCGCGCTGCCGCCCCAGCGCGACATCAGCGATTCGCTTTGCCGCACGCAGGAGTCGGGCGACAGCGACAGCCGGCACAGCAGGCCCATCACCCGGTGGCCATAACGGCGGCCGGCGGCGAACCACACCGCATCGCCGGCCAGGTTGGCCAGCACCGCCACACCCAGCGCCAGCAGCCAGGCGGCCGCGGTGGGCAGCCAGGGCGCCATCGAGACCCCGCCGGCCATCACCAGCAGCGGCGCGGCCGGCACCGGCACACCGGCGCGCGCGGCCAGGGTGACGAAGAAGACCAGCCACAACCCATGGTCGACCAGCAGGGACATCAAAGCATGCATGCCCTGATTCTTGCCGCTGTCAGCCGGCCCTTGCCGGCGTCAGGCGAAGTGATCGCCGCCGGTGCAGGCGCACAGCGTGTCGGGCGCAGTGCTGCCGGGCGTGGCCGGCGTGCGCTGGTCCACCGGCTGGGTGCGGGCGGCGGGTGCGGCCGGTGCACGCAGCGGCCGGGCGGCCGGCCTGGCATCGGCAGGTGCGCTCAGGCGCGCGGGCTGCGGCGCGAGGTCGGCGCGCGCCGGCACGTCGGCGGCCCAGGCCACGCTGGCGGCAAAGCCCAGGGTGCCGACGGCAAAGATGAGGGCGGTTTTCATGAGAGGTCTTTCAACCGCGTGAATAGAGCGTGGCATTGCCCTGGCTCAGGCTGCCGTTCTTCATCGCGCGGATGGTTTCGGCGCGCACTTCGTCGCGGGTCTTGGTGGAGGCGGTGGCGCGTTGCTGCAGGTAGCCGTAGCCGTCGGCGTCGGTGCGCAGCTCGCCGTTGGCGCGGGCCTGGGCCAGCTCGGCCTGCACCTGGGCGCGGGTCTTGGTGGACTGGAACTTCTGCTGGGTCAGTGCGTAGCCGTAGTCGTCGCCCAGGTGGTCCTGCGCGTGAGCGGCGCCGGCCAGCAGCGCGAACGAGGCGGCCAGCGCAGCGGAGATGAGGTGCTTGGTGTTCATGTCGGCTCCTGTTTGGTTGATGGGATCAACTTTAGGCAAGGCAGTGGGCCGGATAAAGGGCGGGTGGCCGAATGGGTTGTTGCAGGAAGGCGAACAGTCCGTGGCGCCGTGCCACGCAAGAACGCAAAACGCCGCACGGCAGGCCGTGCGGCGTTGTGTGGCTGGCTTGCGCGGGGCCGCAGCCCCGGTCGATCAGCCGCGGCTTTGGTCGCCCATGCTCAGGTGAGCGCCGCTGCGGATGGCCTGGATGACTTCAGCGCGCACTTCGTCGCGGCTCTTGGCCGATTGCGTCGGGGCGCTGCTTTCCACGATGCCGTAACCGTCGGCGGTGGTGCGCAGTTCGCCGTTGGCGCGGGCATGTTGCAGCTCGGCCTGCACCTGGGCGCGGGTCTTGGTGCTCTTGGCTTGCAGTTCCGGCACGTTGTAGCCACCGGTGTCGCCGTAGACCTGGGCGTTGGCGGCAGCCGAGCCCAGCAGGGCGATCAGGGAAGCGGCCAGGGTGGAAGCGATGCGGGTCTTGGTGTTCACGTTCTATCTCCGAGAGTCGGCGGCAGCGCCGTCGATGAGGTGGACTGTAGGCAGGGCGGCCGTTGAGAAAAAGCGCTGAGCGGTCAATGCGTCATTGCGCAAATCGAAACAGTCGCCGTGCTTGACTAGACAAGTGAGGCTCAGCCGCGGGTGTAGTTGCCGAAGGCCGAGGCTTCGCCCGACTTCAGGGCCTTGGCGGCTTCGGCGCGCACTTCCTCGCGGGTCTTGGTGGAAGCGGTGGCCTGGCGGGCCGCGAAGTCATAACCTTCGGCATGCGTCGACAGCTCGCCGTTGGCCCGGGCCTGGGCCAGCTCGGCCTGCACCTGGGCGCGGGTCTTGGTGCTCTTGGCTTGCAGTTCCGGCACGTTGTAGCCGCCGGTGTCGCCATAGACCTGGGCGTTGGCGGTGCCTGCAGCCAGCAGGGCGAACATGGAAGCGGCCAGGGCGGAGGCGATGCGGGTCTTGGTGTTCAAGATGACGATTCCTTCAAGTGGATATGTTGTCGAGTCGGTTTCGTCGGCGGGGGCACTGCGCTGTCGTTGTGGCCCTGTCGATGGGATGAACTGTAGGCAGCGGGGTGCTTTTGAAACAGCACTTGAACGCCAATGCGCCATTGCGCTTTTGATCAATAAAGGCCCTTCGGGCCCGGGTGCTGCGTGACAATCCGCACGATGCAAGCACCTCCCATCCCGGCCATCAGCAGCAGCCCCCAAGGCCCGTTGGTGCGCTTGTCCACGCCGCATGTGGAGCTGGTGTCGTCCCCCTTCGTGCAGGCCGCGGCGGTGGCCGACTACTACCGCCGCAACTGCGCGCACTTCAGCCGCTGGGACCCGCCATCACCGCCCGGCTTCGACAGTGCCGCGGTGCAGGCCGAGCGCTTGATGCAAAGCACGCTGGCCTTCGGCATGGGCACGGCCTACCGCTACTGGCTGGTGGAGCTGCAGGACGCCTCGCGCGTGGTGGGCAGCATCCACTTCTCGAACGTGTCGCGCGGGCCCTTTCAAAGCGCCTCGCTGGGCTACTCGGTGGACCAGGGCCTGGAAGGCCGGGGCGTGATGGCCGCGGCGCTGGCCGTGGCCTTGGCCGAGATGTTCTCGCCGCGTGGCCGGCTGCACCGCATCGAAGCCGCCATCCGGCCCGAGAACGAGCGCAGCCTGGCGCTGATCCAGCGCCTGGGCTTCACCCGCATCGGGCTGGCGCCGCAGTACCTGATGATCGATGGCGACTGGCGCGACCATGTGCTGTGGCAGCGCCTGAATCCCGGTTGGGCGGCTGACTAAACTCGACCTCCTGGCACGCTGCCGGCCCCGCCGGGGCTCGGGCCGCGGGCCGCAGGGGATGCTTCATGACTCCACACCTTCTGGCCCGCCTGCTGTGCATGGCGGCCCTGGCCGGCAGCACGCTGCTGGCGGGCGCACAGCCCGCGGCCGGCGCCTCGGCCCCCGAACCCATGCTGCGCAGCGGCGACGTGACCGAATCGGCGCTGGTCGATGCATTGGCCATCGAGCCGCCCGAGCCGCCGGCCGATGCCAAGACCCGCGGCTTCCGGCCCGCGGTGCGCCCGCCCAGCAACAAGCCGGCGGCACCGGGCAAGGCGTCGCTGCTGATCACCTTTCCCACCGACTCGGCCGAGCTGACGGCCGATGCCAAGGCCACGCTGGACACGGTGGCCAACGCGCTGCAGTCGGACAAGCTGGCCGGCTTCGGCTTCCGGGTCGAAGGCCATGCCGACCCGCGCGGCCAGGCCGACCGCAACATGAAGCTGTCGCAGCAGCGCGCGCAGTCGGTGGTGGACTACCTGGTGAACGTGCGCGGCGTGCTGCCCGAGCGGCTGGCCCCGCAGGGCAAGGGCGCCACTGAGCTGGTGGACCCTGCCCGCCCTGAGGCGCCTGAGAACCGCCGCGTGACCATCGTCACCAACCGGTGAGGAGGGTCAGCGCGTGAGCTCGCGCTTCTCGAACAGGTAGTCCGCCCCGGCCGCATAGCCGCTGTTGGAGAACGCGCCGTACTGCGGCCGCTGCGGCAGCTCGCGGGCCACCGCGAAGCGCACGCGCTCGAACACGTTGCCGCCGGGCTGCCAGGTGGGCACCTGCTGCAGCGTGCGCATCAGGTTCCAGGCGAAGGTGCTGTGGCCTTCCTTGCCGGCGTCGAACACCGGCTCGTTGCCGCCCGAGGACATCACCACCGCCGTGCGGCGCGACAGCACCTGGCCGGGGTCCAGCGCCGCGGTGGTGGCGCGGATGCGGGCATCGGACACCAGCGTACCCGAGTAGCAGCTGTCCGAGATCAAGGCCACCTGCGTGGCGCCCAGCCGTTCCACCGCGCGGCCGATGTCGGCATTGCTGATCCAGGTCTCGGGTCGCGTGGCATCGGCATCGGCCGGCTGCCAGTAGCCCTCGCCGGTGGTGGGCACCACCGCGCCATGGCCGGCGTAGTACAGCACCACCGAGTCGTTGGGCCCCACTTCGGTGGCCAGCCGGTTCAGCGTGCGCATCACCGTGTCCTTGCTGCCGTTTTCAATCACCAGCGTTTCGTAGCCCAGCGTCGATTGCAGCAGCGCGGCCACGGCGCTGGCGTCGCTGGCGGCGTTGTCCAGCTGCGGGATGCGGGTGTCGGCATAGCGGTCGGTGCCGATCAGCACCGCCAGCTTGCGCTGTATCTGCGGCAGTGCGGCACTGCGCACCGCAGCGCGGATGGGAAAGAGCGGCGGCGTCACCGCCGGCAAGGCGGCAGCCACCGGCGGCGCGGAGGGTGCCGGCGGGGCCACCGGGGCCCCCGGCGTGGCCGCCGGTGAAGCGGGCGCCGGGGCCGGCGCGGGGGCGGCCGCTGCATCGTTGGCGGGGGCCTGCTGCAGCCGCGCCTCGCGCGCCGCGCGCACCTCGTCGCGCTGCTTGACGGTGATCATGCACAGGCCCGTCTCGGCCTGCTCGGGCGTGGCGCATGCGGGCACATCGGCGGCCTGTGGCCGGGCCGCCAGCTCGGCCAGCGCCTGCGCAAAGATCTGCTGCTTGAGGCGGTCGCGCGAGGCCAGCAAGGCGGCCAGCGCGTCTTGCGACAGGCTGCCCACCGGCACGGTGCCAAAGCGCGGGCTGCTGCCGCCGCCGGCGGTGGCCGGCGCCAGTGCCTGGGTGGCGTCAAGTGCGCGGTTGGCCAACGGTGCGGGCAGCACCGGCTCGGGCAGCAGCGTGGCCAGGGCCACGGCCAATTCCACCGGGGTGGACTGCTGCAGCGGCACCACCGTGTCCACCGGCGGGGTGGGGGGCGGCGGCGGTGGCGGCGGGGCCGCCACGGGCAGCAGCGTCAACGCGGTGGCGTTGCCGGCCGCCTGCTCGAAGCGGTAGTTCAGCGCCGCCAGCCCGCCGCCTTCGATGGCATAGCGGCCGGCCGGCGAAGCCGTGGTCGCGGGGCTGCTGAAGCGCAGCGTGCCGGTGGTGGCATTGGCCAGGTTCTCGCCCTCGATGAAGCCGCCCACCTGGCCGCTGAAGGCCGGCAAGGCGCTGCCCGCGGCCACGCTCACCGGTGTGGCGTTGTAGGTGAGGGTGCGCTGGCCGATGTCGGCGCTGGTGGCCAGCGTGGCGGGCAGCTGGTAGTTGGCCACCTGGCCGCCGCTGCCGTCGGCCGCGCTCACCGCCACCTGCACGGCCTTGCCGGTGCCCGCATTGGCATCGGCGAAGCGGCCGCTGACGCCCAGCGTGAGCTGCTCGCCATTGACCAGGCCGTTGACGGCCGCCAGCCGCACCGTGGCGGCATCGCTGCCGTCGTACAGCTTGCCGTCGGCCACCGCGGTGAGGCTGAGCGGCCGCGGCGTGATGGCGGCGCTGCCGCTGGCGCTGGTGGTGCCCAGCACGTAGTCGCTGGCCAGGCCGCTGCCGCCGGCCCCATCGGCCAGGCCGAGGGTGATGGCCACCGGCTTGCCGGTGCCCACGTTGGCATCGCTGAAGCGGCCGTCGAGCCGCAGCTGCAGGCTTTCGCCGGCCACCAGGCCCACCAGGCCGCTGCTGCTGCTCACGCTGGCGGTGGTCTGGCCGTCGTACACCTTGTCGGCCACCTGCAGGCTGCCCACGGTCAGGCTGCGCGGGGTGATGTTGCCGGTGACCGTGCCCAGCCGGTAGCCGTACACCGGCTTGCCGTCTTCGTCGGTGGCCGTCACCAGCGCGGCATTCACCGTCACGGCCTTGTTGCTGCCCACATGCGCATCGGCATAGGTGCCTGCGCCGGAGCCGACGGTCACGGTGTCGCCGGTGAGCGCGCCGGTGCCGGCCTGCACCTCGGCGGCCGACACCTGCACCGTGGTGTTGCCGTCGTACACCTTGCTCACCGCGCCGCTCAGCGCCAGCGTGGGCGCCACCGAAAACAGCAGCCCGTTGCCGCTGCCCTGCACGGTGGGCGCGTTGCCGTACACCGCGTCGTACTGGCGGAAGTCGTGCACCAGTGCGCCGGGGTCGAAGCCGGCGTCGTCGGGGCTGGTGGCGTACACCAGCCAGCGGCCGTTGGGCGTGTTGAAGGCCGGGCTGGCGGCGGTGTGCGCAAAGGTCTGCACATTGCCGCCGCCGCTGCCGGCCACCACCAGCGCATCGCCGCTGGCGTCGCTGCTGAGGGTGCTGCTGCCGGCGATCGATACCTGCGCCGCCAGCAGCCGCACCGTGCCGCCGCTGGCCACGAAGGGCGCGCCGCTGAGGCCGATGCTGCCCGCGCTGGAAGCCAGCGTGACCGCCGTGTTGCTGCCGCTGAAGTTGACGGCGCTGCCGCCGGTGATCAGCAGGTCGTCCTGCGCCTGCATCAACAGGCTGCTGGCGTTGCCGTTGATGGAGGCGGAAAAGCCGTTGGAGCCGTCCACCAGGTCGATGCTGCCGGCCGAGCTGATGGTGGCCGGCCCGCCGTTGGGCGTGACGATGTTGCCGCCGCTCAGCCCCAGCCGCTGGCCGGCGCCGCTGGCCGCGATCGTCAGCGACGAGGCGCCCGCCGCGTCGATGATGTCGCCGCCGTAGTCGGTCGAGGCCAGCAGCAGGGCATAGCCGCCATCGGCCGAGTTGAGCGTGCCTTCCACCGACACGCTGGCGCCGTTGCGGGCCAGCAGCTGGGCGCTGCCCGGGCTTGAGGAGCTGCGCAGCAGGCTCACGCCGAAACCGCTGACGGCGCGCCCGCCTGAAGAGGCGCTGCCCGACACCGTGGCCGTGCCCACCACCGTGAGCGAGGCGGTGGGGTCGGGGGCGGGCGGCTGCACGACGAGCTGTGCGTCTTCCACCCGCACGCCCGCCACCAGGCTGGGGTTGGAGGGGTTGCTGCCGCCAGGGTCGGTGGCGGCCAGCGCGGTGCCTTCCACCCGCAGCGAATGGGTGGCGGTGAGGGTGCCGCTGGACAGGTGCACGCCGGTGCGCAGCAGGCCGCCGTTGCTCCAGCCCTGCACCACGATGTCGCGGGCCTGCAGGGTGCTGTTGTCGTCCACCAGCACGCCGGCGTTGAGGCTGCCTTCCTGCACCGTGGCGCCGCGCAGGGTGATGCTGCCGTTGCCCGCCCGCAGCGCGCTGCCGTTGCGCAGCCAGATGCCGTTCGCAAAGTCAGGGTCGGCGCCCACCGCGGCGCTGAAGCCGGCCGTGCCCTGCGGCCCGCTGGCGATGCCGCCACCGCCCAGCACGATGTTGCCGCCGTTGCTGTTGAGCGTGCTGCCCGACAGCGCGATGGCGCCGGTGCCGCCGTCCTTGGCGGCATTGAGCGTGATGCCCAGCGCCGCGCCGCTGGCCTCGATGCGGCTGCTGTCCAGCTGGATGTGGTTGTGCGCATTGAGCGTCAACGACACCGGCGTGGACAGCGTGGGCAGGATGTCCACCGACTGCATGCGGATGTCGCCCGCCTCGCTGTCCGGCGTGCCGGTGCCGGTGGTGATGCTGACGTTGTTGCCCGCCTGCAGTGCGCTGACGATGGTGGCTGCGTTGATCTGCGCCCCATCGCTGGTGCTGGTGAAGTCGGGGCCGGGGCTGATGTTGGTGTCGCTGCCGCTGGCCACGATGGTGATGTCGTTGGGGTCCAGCAGCCAGGTGCCTGCGCGCCCGCGCGGCGCCTGCACGGCCACGGTGGCGGGCCTTGCGTCCAGCCAGCCGCCCGAGGTTTCCACCAGGCCGCCATCGCCGCCCAGCGGCCCGCCCAGCGCGCTGAAGCGGCCATAGGCCCGCGTGGCCTGGTCTGCCCACACCACCACTTGCCCGCCATCGCCCAGGCCGGTGGCATCGGCGGCCAGCGTGGCGCGCGGGCCGACGTAGGCGGCCTGGGCATTGCGCAGGCTGGGGTCGGCGCCCTGGGCGCCGCCGCCCACCAGCACCTGCCCGCCACCGCTGCGGCCCGATGCATCCAGCACGCCGCCGTCCAGCACGCCCACCTGCCGGCCCAGCAGCTGCAGCGTGCCGCCTTGGCCTTGCGGTGCGGTCACGTCGGCCGTGCCGGCCACCAGCGCCGTGCCCTGGGCGCCCGCATCCAGCGTGATGCGCCCGCCGCGGCCGGCCTCGGTGCCGCCGCGGGCGGTGGTCTGGCTGCCGGCCGCCAGGGTCAGCTGCTGCGTGGCCTGCAGCACCAGTTCGCCGCCCGGGCCCACGGCCAGCGCGTCGGCCCGCATCACGCCCTGCTGGTTGACGATGGCGGCCTGCACGTCGATGCGCCCCGCGGGCGCAATCACGCGGCCCAGGTTCAGCGCCTCGCCGGCCGGCGCGATCACGCGCAAGGCCAGGTTCGGCGCCTGCGTGTCCACCAGCTCGATCTGCTGGCCCGCGGCCAGCAGCACCTGGCCGCCGGGCGCCTCGATCAGCCCTTCGTTGGCCATGCCCGCGGCCGAGGCCAGCAGCGCCACCCGCCCGCCCGAGGCCGTGCGCAGCTCACCCTGGTTGACGATGCGGCCCTCACCGGCCAGCGCCTGGGCCGCCGGGCCCAGCCGGTAGCGGCCGGCCAGGAAGTCGGCATCCGGCAGGTTGAGCGTGGACACCACCAGCCCCGCCACGTCCACCCGCGCGCCGGCGCCGAACAGCACGCCGTGCGGGTTGAGCAGCCACACCTGGCCGTTGCTCGACAGGCTGCCCAGGATGGACGAGGGGTCGGTGCCCGTGACCCGGTTGAGCACCTGGCTGGCGCTGCTGGCCTGGTTGAAGTGCACCGACTGCTGCGCCCCGATGGAAAACGACCGCCAGTTGAGGATGGCGTTGGGGCTGTTGGTGATGGTCATGCGGGCACCGGCCGTGTCCACCGTGGCCTGGCCCTGCACCACCTGCAGCCCGCCGGGCAGCGCCTGGGCCTGCAGCGCGGCCGGGCCGGCCAGGCACAGGGCCAGCGCGGCGGCCAGTGGATGGGGTTGCGGCCGACGGGCCGTGTCGCGGATCAAGCTGCTTCGCATCGTCGTCACCTCGTCGTGCATGCGGGGGCGCTCAGAAACTGGTGCTCACGGCCACGTGGGCGCGCCAGTCGTGGCGGTCGGTCTGCGGGGCGGCCTTGAAGGCCTGCGCCAGGTACAGCTGCGCCTGCCAGCGGCCCACGCTGCCACGCAGGCCCAGGCCGGCCGCGCGCAGGCTGCATTCGTCGCGGTTGCCTTCGCAGGGCAGGCCGGCGCGGTTGGCCACCCAGCCGGCGTCGAAGAAGCCCAGCGCACGCAGCGTGGCGCTGCCACCGCTGCGCAGCAGCTCGGGGCCTGCCAGCTCCAGCGTGGCCTGCAGGCCGCGGTCGCCGGCCAGCTCACGTTCGCGGTAGCCGCGCACCGAGGCCACGCCGCCGATGCCGAACTGCTCGCCCGGCACCATCGCATCGTCGGTGAACTGGCCGGCCGCGCGCAGCTGCAGGTCCCAGCCTTCCAGCGGCTGACCGCCGACGAACACCGTGCCGCGCAGTGCGGTGAAGTGCGGCTCGGCGCCGGCGCGCACCGCCTCGAACTGGCTGCTGCGTGCATGGCCGCCGCCCAGCTGCAGGTTGTGGTGCAGGCCGATGGCCAGGCCCAGGGCCACCGCCCCCGGCCGCTGCACCGAGTACTCCAGCGACAGCGGTTGCACCGACACGCTTTCGCCCGCCGGGCCGCAGGCGCCCGGCGGCAGGCCGGCGATCTCGCAGCTGTTGAGGTAGGCGCGGTAGTCCAGCGCCAGGGCCAGCCGCTGGTCGGCTTCGCCCCAGCGGGGCAGCAGCAGCGTGCCGCGCACGCCGGCCAGGCGGCCACGGCCGGCAAAACTCAGCGCACCGGCCAGGGTGCTGGTGGTGCCGCCGTCCACGTCGGACCAGGCGGCGTAGGCATCGAAGAAGCTGCGCTGCGCATACAGCGGCAGCCGGTAGCTGCCGCTGAGCACCTTCACCGCACTGGGCTTGTCGGGCGCGGTCTGGGCATTGAGCGTGAGCGCGTCGTCGCGGTCGCTCAGGTTGGCGTGCTGCCAGCCCAGGCTGGCGCGCAGCTGGCCGGTGCGGTGGTTGCCGCGGTTGTCCAGCGTGGCCGTCCAGCGCTGCACCGGCTGCTCGGCCACGGTCACGCGGGCATCGGTCTGGCCGGGGCCGGCGCCGGGCTGCAGCAACACCTGCAGCTGCTTGGCCGGGTTCTCGTTGGCCATGCTCACCTGGGCGTCCAGCTGGTTCAGCCGCGGTGTCTGGCCCTCGGCCAGCGCGGGCAGGCTGGCCCGCACGTTGGCTTCGCTGAACTGGCGCTGGCCGCTCACCGCCACCTGCGCCAGCCGGCCTTCCACCACGGTGATGGTGACGACGCCATCAGCGGCCGACTGCGGCGCCACGAAGGCCACCACGCCGCCATAACCGGCCTGGGCATACAAGGCCTGCAGCGTGGCGGCGGCGCGTTGCAGTTCTTCCGCAGTGCGCTGGCCGGCATGGGGCGCCAGCGCGGCCTGCACCTGCTCGGCCGGCAGCAAGGTGTTGCCCTGCACCTGGAAGCCGGTCACGCGCAGGCGCGGGCCTTCGGGGCGGCTGGCGGGTGCTTCGGCCGGTGCGTCGGGCGCCACCAGCGGCGTGGCCTGGGGCCAGGCCGGTGCCGTGGCCGCCAGGCAGCCGATCAGCGGGATGCACTGCCACCGCCACCGGCGGTCCGAAGAAGCGTTCATGCCGTCCTTTCGTGCCCGTGCAAGCGGGGCGGCCGAGGATACGCCTGCCCCGTGGCCGCGGGCATCCCGACAAGTGCCTGGGCGTGGCGGTACTGCAAGCCGCTACCCTCTGGCCCATGAGCATCCCCCGCCCCTTGATCCTTCCCCCGTTCGCGGCCGGCCTGCGGCGCCGCCAATGGTTACAGCTGGCTGCCGGCACCGGCGCGTCCTTCTGCCTGCCTGCAGCGGTGCGTGCGCAGGCGGCCTGGCCCAGCCATGCGGTGCGGCTGGTGGTGCCGTTCGCGCCCGGCGGCAGCTCCGAGATCGTGGCCCGTGCCACCGCGGCCGAGCTGAGCAAGAGCCTGGGCCAGTCGGTGTACGTGGACAACAAGCCCGGTGGCGCCGGCAACGTGGCCATGGCCGAAGTGGCGCGGGCCGACGACCAGCACACGCTGGTGCTGGGCCACATCGGCACGCTGGCGGTCAACCCCTACATCTTTGCCAAGCTGCCCTACGACCCGGTGCGCGACTTCCGCCCCATCTCGCTGCTGGCCAAGGTGCCCAGCCTGTACGTGGTGCACCCCGACCTGCCGGTGAAGAACCTGCAGGACTTCGTGGCGCTGGCGCGCAGCAAGCCGGGGCGGCTGAACTACGGCTCGGCCGGCAACGGCAGCGCCGGGCACCTGGCCTTCGAGTACCTGAAGGCGGCCACCGGCACCTTCGTGCTGCACGTGCCCTACCGCGGCACCGGCCCGCAGCTCACCGACCTGATCGCCGGCCGGCTGGACGCGGCGGCGGTGGGCGCCCCGGCCATCCTGCAGTTCATCAAGACGGGCAAGCTGCGCTGCATTGCCACCGGCACCACGCAGCGCATCCCGCAGCTGCCCGATGTGCCCACGGTGGCCGAGCAGGGCTTTCCCGGCTTCGAGATGACGCAGTGGTACGGCCTGATGGCCCCGGCCAACCTGCAGCCCGCGTATGCGGACAAGCTGGCCGCGGCCGCCGCCCGTGCGGTGAAGGAGCCTGCCGCGCTGGAGCGGCTGTCCAACGACTCGGCCATTGCCGTGGGCAGCAGCCCGCAGGAGTTCGCACGCTTCATCGCCGAAGAGCAGCGGCGCTGGCAGCCGGTGATCGCGCGGGCGCGCATCAAGCCGGACTGAGGCGGCGCGACCGAGCCTGGCGTTACACATTCAAGTCCGGTCACCGCCCGCCGTAGCGCCGCTGGAAAGAAGTACACGAACTGGCTGCCCAGCATCCAGGCCCTGGGCGACGTGCGCAGCGATGCGATGGCCTACCGCGTGGCGCGCCTGCGCATGGTGCTGGGGGCTGAAGACCCGAAAGCCGTCGAAGACTACGTGCGCCAGATCGGTGAGCTGTCGGCGCGCATCGACCAGCAGGCCAAGGCCTATCAGGCGTTGATCTCCGGCGACGATGAACGCCGCCGGTTCGGCTTCGTACGAAGAGGTGCTCAAGGCCCTGGAAAGCCTGGTGCAACTCAACGCCGATGGCAGCAAGGCCAGTGCCGAGGCCAGCGCTTCGGCCTATGCCACCGCGCGGGTGGCCTCGCTGTCGGGCCTGGCCTTGATGGTGCTGCTGGGTCTGGGCGTGGCCTGGGCGGTGTCGGGCGCCTTGTCGCGCAAGGCCTCTCAGGCGGTGGAAGAAGCCGGCCGCATGGCCGAAGGCGACCTGAGCCGGCCCATGCCCGATGGCGGCAAGGACGAGCTGGGACGCCTGCTGGCGGCGCTGGGCGCCATGCAGGCCAACCTGCGCGGCATTGCCACCGGCGTGCGCCACGGCGCCGATGGCGTGGCCACCGCCAGTGCGCAGATCGCGGCGGGCAACAGCGACCTCAGCGCCCGCACCGAGCAGCAGGCCAGCGCGCTGCAGCAGACCGCGGCTTCGATGGACGAGCTGTCCAGCACCGTGCGGCAGAACGCCGACAACGCCCAGCAGGCCAACCAGCTGGCCTTGCGGGCTTCGCAGGTGGCGCAGCAGGGCGGCAGCGTGGTGGGGCGCGTGGTCGACACCATGCGCAGCATCGACGACTCGTCGCAGCAGATCGCCGACATCATCGGCACCATCGACGGCATCGCGTTCCAGACCAACATCCTGGCGCTGAATGCGGCCGTGGAAGCCGCCCGTGCCGGCGAGCAGGGCCGCGGCTTTGCGGTGGTGGCGGGTGAAGTGCGCAGCCTGGCCCAGCGCAGCGCCGAAGCGGCGCGGCAGATCAAGGGCTTGATCGCCACCAGCGTGGAGCGGGTGGAGCAGGGCAGCGCGCTGGTGGGCGAAGCCGGCCAGACCATGCAAGACGTGGTGACCGCCATCCAGCGGGTGACGGACATCGTGGCCGAGATCAGCTCGGCCAGCAACGAGCAGTCGGCCGGCGTGAACCAGGTAGGCCAGGCGGTGACGCAGATGGACCAGGCCACGCAGCAGAACGCCGCGCTGGTGGAAGAAAGCGCCGCCGCCTCCGAGAGCCTGCGCACCCAGGCCCAGCAGCTGGTGCAGGCGGTGGCGGTGTTCCGCGTCGCCTGACCCGGCGGCCGGCGCCGGGCAGGCCGCTCAGGTCACCGGCGCCGGGTTGAACAGCACCAGCGCGTTGTGCAGCTTCCAGTGCTCGGCCCAGGTCTTGCGGCCGCTGGCCACGTCCAGCATCAGGTGGAACAGCTCCCAGCCCACCTCCTCGATGGTTTTGTCGCCGGTGGCGATGCGGCCGGCGTCCACGTCCATCAGGTCGTGCCAGCGCCGCGCCAGGTCGCTGCGGGTGGCCACCTTGATCACCGGCACCTGGGCCAGGCCGTAGGGTGTGCCGCGGCCGGTGGTGAACACATGCAGATTCATGCCGGCGGCCATCTGCAGCGTGCCGCAGATGAAGTCGCTGGCCGGTGTGGCGGCGTACAGCAGGCCGCGGCTGGTGGCCTTGTCGCCCGGTGACACCACGCCCGAGATCGGCGCGCTGCCGCTCTTGACGATGGAGCCCATCGCCTTTTCGACGATGTTGGACAGGCCGCCCTTCTTGTTGCCCGGCGTGGTGTTGGCGCTGCGGTCCACCCGGCCGCGGGCCAGGTAGGCGTCGTACCAGGCCATCTCGCGCACCATGGCCTCGGCCACCTCGGGCGTGGTGGCGCGGGCGGTGAGCTGGGCGATGCCGTCGCGCACCTCGGTCACTTCCGAGAACATCACCGTGGCACCGGCGCGCACCAGCAGGTCGGTGCAGTAACCCACCGCCGGGTTGGCGGTGACGCCCGAGAAGGCATCGCTGCCGCCGCACTGCACGCCCACCACCAGCTCGCTGGCGGGCACGGTCTCGCGGCGGCGGCGGTTCAGGCGTTCCAGGTGCAGCTCGGCCTGGCGCATCACCGCATCGATCATCGACATGAAGCCGACGTGCGCCTCGTCCTGCAGGCAGGTCACGTCCAGCCGCGGCTCGGCCGTGGTGCCGATGTCGGCCACGTTGCGCTCGTCCACCAGCGCGATGCTGCCGGGCGGCAGCAGCCGCTCGGGCTGCAGCTTCTCGCAGCCCAGGCTCACCACCATCACCTCGCCACCGAAGTTGGGGTTGAGGCTGATGTTGCGCAGCGTGCGGATGGGAATGACCGCATCGGGTGCGTCGATGGCCACGCCGCAGCCATAGCCGTGTTCCAGCGCCACCACGTCGTCCACGTTCGGGTAGCGCGGCAGCAGCTCGGCCTTGATGCGCTGCACCGCGAAGTCGGTGACGCCGGCCACGCACTGCACCGTCTGCGTGATGGCCAGGATGTTGCGCGTGCCCACCGAGCCATCGGGGTTGCGATAGCCCTGGAAGGTAAAGCCTTCCAGCGGCGGCTGCGGCTCGGGCTGCACGGTGGCCATCGGCAGGTCGTCCAGCGAGCGGGCGTCGGGCATGCGCAGCAGGCGCTCGTGCACCCAGCGGCCGGCCTCGATGGGCTGGGCGGCATAGCCGATGGCCACGTCGTAGCGGCGCACCGCGTCGCCTTCGGCCAGATCCACCAGCGCCACCTTGTGGCCTTGCGGCACCTGGTCGCGCAGCACCAGACCCGAGGGCAGCACCGTGCCCGGCGGAAGGCCGCCGTCGTTGGCCACGATGGCGACGTTGTCGCGCGGGTGCATCGAGATAAGCAGCGGCGGCCGCGCCGCCGATGATGTTTCGGGTGTCACTTGTCTAGTCAACCTTGACGTTGCCGTCCTTGACGATCTTGGCCCACTTGGCCTGCTCGGTGCGCTGGAAGGCAGCGAACTGCTCGGCGGTGTTGGGCGAGTATTCCAGGCCCAGGCCGTCCATGCGGGCCTTCATCTCGGGCTGGGCAATGATCTTGGCCAGCTCGGCATTGAGCTTGTTGACGATGGCCGGCGGCGTGCCCGCCGGCGCATACAGCGCCTGCCAGCTGGCCACGTCGAAGCCGGCGATGCCGGCCTCCTGCATCGTGGGCACTTCGGGCAGCACGGCGCTGCGTTTGGCGCTGGTCACGGCCAGCGCCTTGACCTTGCCGGCCTTGATCTGCGGCAGCGCCACCAGCGCGGTCTCGAAGCTCATCGGCACCTGGCCGCCCATCACGTCCTGGATGGCGGGGGCGCTGCCCTTGTAGGGCACGTGGGTGATTTCCACGCCGGCCAGCAGCTTGAAGGTTTCGCCCGACAGGTGCTGCGAGGTGCCCTGGCCGGCCGAGGCGAACTGCAGCGATCCCGGCTTGGCCTTGGCTGCGGCCACCACGTCCTTCACGTTCTTGAAGGGCTGGTCGGGGCCCACCAGCAGCACGTTGCTGATGCTGCCCAGCAGCATCACCGGCGCAAAGTCCTTGGCCGCGTTGTAGGGGATCTTGGGCAGCAGCGCCGGGTTGATGGCGTGGGTGGCGATGGTGCCCAGCAGCAGGGTGTAGCCGTCGGCCGGCGACTTGGCCACGCTGTCGGCGCCGATCACGCCGCCGGCCCCGGCCTTGTTGTCGATGATGACCGTCTGCTTGAGCGAGGTCTGCAGTTGCGCGCCCAGCGCACGTGCGAGCACGTCGGACGTGCCGCCGGCCGCAAACGGCACCACCAGCCGGATGGGCTTGGCCGGCCAGTCGTCCTGGGCCAGGGCGGGCAGGGCCACGGCAGCGGCCAGGATCGCCAGGCAGGCGGTGCGGGAGAGGGAAAGAACAGCCATCATGTCTCCGAACTGGTCAGTTGTCGTACAACATGTTGCGCGCCGACCCGAGGCGCGTCAAGCGGGATGGCCCTGTTTCGTGCGTAAGCAGTAATACGGATGGCCTTGGCCCTTGAGCTTTCGGCGGCTTATGTTGTACGATGACCGACAACAAAACTCGTTGTGCACCGGAGAACCCATGAGCCCCCAGGAACTCAAGCAAGCCATGTCGTCGGGTCTGCTGTCCTTTCCGCTGACCGACTTCGGCGCCGACCTGAAGTTCGACCCGCGGGGTTATGCCCAGCGGCTGGAATGGTTGATGCCTTATGGCGCCACGGTGCTGTTCGCGGCCGGCGGCACGGGTGAGTTCTTCTCGCTGGAGCCGGTGGAGTTCAGCCAGGTCATCAAGGTGGCCAGCGAGACCTGCCGCGGCCAGGTGCCCATCGTCGCCGGTGCCGGCGGCGGCACCACGCTGGCGGTGCGTTATGCGCAAGAGGCCGAGCGTGCCGGCGCGCAGGGCATCCTGCTGCTGCCGCACTACCTGACCGAAGCCACGCAGGAGGGCCTGTTCCAGCATGCCAAGGCGGTGTGCGACAGCGTGAAGATCGGTGTGATCATCTACAACCGCGGCGCGGCCCGTTATGCGCCCGAGACGCTGCAGCGCCTGGTGGACGCCTGCCCGAACATGATCGGCTACAAGGACGGCGTGGGCGACATCGAGAAGATGGTGGGCGTGCGCCGCGCGCTGGGCGACCGCGTGGCCTACCTGGGCGGCCTGCCCACCGCCGAGGTGTATGCCGCGGCCTATGCCGCGCTGGGCGTGCCGGTGTATTCGTCGGCCGTCTTCAACTTCATCCCGCGCACGGCGATGGACTTCTACAACGCGCTGGCCGCCGGCGACACTGCCACCACCGACCGGCTGATCGACCAGTTCTTCCTGCCGTACCTGGCCATCCGCAACCGCGGCGAAGGTTATGCGGTGAGCATCGTCAAGGCCGGTGCCACCATCGTCGGCCACAGTGCCGGCCC
>NZ_CAXFDV010000601.1:0-15514 GCF_964001545.1 uncultured Aquincola sp. | reverse complement strand
TCGGCCCAGAACGAGGGCGAGAGGATGGAGTCGGTGCGCTCGAACAGCGCCGCGCGGAAGCGGTCGCGTCGCTCGCCGGCGGCCTGGTCGGCCAGTTGCTGGCTTTGCACCACCAGCAGCCGTGCGAGCTTGATGCGTGCGTCCAGCGTCTCCACCGTTTTCTGCAGGCCGCGGCGCTGCTCGGCCACGTCGGGCGCTTCGGCGCCGCCTTCGGGCGCCGGGCCCAGTTCGGCCAGGCGGGCCTTGGCGCTGTCCAGCTCGGGCCCTTGTTCCCCGGCGATGCGGTCGGCGTCTTCCTGCAGCTGCAGCAGCACCCGGCGCGATTCGGCCAGCTCGCTGCCAGGCACTGGCGCGTCGCCGGCCAGCCGCTTTTCAATGCGCTCGACCTGCTGGCGCGCGGTGTCCAGCGCGATGTCGACCTCATCGGCGGCGCGAGCCGCGGGCGCGGCGGCCAGCAGCGCCATCAACAACGACAACAGGCAGGCGGCCATCACCGCCCAGCCGCTTATTCCCGCGCAAGCAGGCCTTGCGGTCTTGCGCACAAGCATCTTTCAAACTCCTGTGTGATCGCCCCGGGGCCGGGGCGGCGCAGGATGTTAGGCGAGGGGCGCGGCCGGCTGTCGCCGGGCGTAACTCAGCAGCCGGCCCTTGTAGCCAGCGGCCAGCGGGGTGTCGGCGCGGTCCAGCCGCTGCTCGGTGAGCACGAAGCCCTGGCCCGCCATGTGGCGGTTGAAGGCGCCGCGGTTGCCGCGGTCGGGGTCGACGATCCACACCTCGGCGCTGGCGCCGGCATGCAGCTCGATGAAGCCGGCCAGGTCGTGGGCGGCATCGCGGTCATACAGCAGGTCGCTGCCCACCAGCAGGTCGTAGGGGCCGTCCACCGCCAGCTGCGCCACCTCGCCCGGGCGCGGCAGCGGCGGCAGCGGCAGCCGCCAGTGGCCGTAGCGGTACTTCATCGGCGCCAGGCCGTTGAGCCGAAGGTTGGCCTGCAAAAAGGCGGCGGTGAGCGGGTGGCAGTCGCTGGCGGTCACGTCGGCGCCGCGGCGGTGGGCCACCAGGCTGGCCAGGCCCAAACCGCAGCCCATCTCCAGGATGCGTTCGGCCGCGCGCACCGGGCGCAGCGCCAGCCGCGCGGCCAGCTCGGCACCCGAAGGCCACAGCAGCCCGAACAGCGGCCAGGTGGCCGAGGAGATGCCCAGGTCGGCGGCTTCGCCATGCGGGTCGCTGAACTGCTGGCGGTCCAGCAAGGAGCGGATCTGCAGGTCGTCCACGCCCGCCACGGCGATGCACGCTTGCTGGGTCAGGTAGCCGGGCATCGCTGGGGCGCGAAGCGGGCAGCGATGCGGCTTCGATCAAGGAAAGGGCGCCGAGTATGCGCCCTGCCCGCAATACCCCTACTTGGCGGCGATCACCGCTTCGACCACGTTGCGCGGGGCCTCGGCGTAGTGCTTGAACTCCATCGTGTAGGTGGCGCGGCCCTGGCTGAGCGAGCGCAGCGTGGTGGAGTAGCCGAACATCTCCGACAGCGGCACCTCGGCCTTGACCAGCTTGCCGCCGCCGCCGGGCATGTCGTCCATGCCTTGCACCATGCCGCGGCGCGACGAGAGGTCGCCCATCACGTTGCCCATGAAGTCTTCGGGCGTTTCCACTTCCACCGCCATCATCGGCTCCAGCAGCACCGGCTTGGCGCGGCGCATCGCTTCCTTGAAGGCCATGGAGCCGGCCATGCGGAAGGCGTTTTCGTTGGAGTCCACGTCGTGGTATGAGCCGAAGGTGAGCGTCACCTTCACGTCCACCACCGGAAAGCCCGCCAGCACGCCCGACTTCAGCGTTTCCTGGATGCCCTTGTCCACCGCCGGGATGTACTCGCGCGGGATCACGCCACCCTTGATGGCGTCGACGAATTCATAGCCCTTGCCCGGCGGCTGCGGCTCCAGCGTGACCACCGCATGGCCGTACTGGCCGCGGCCGCCCGACTGCTTGACGAACTTGCCTTCCACGTCGGCCGCGGTCTGACGCACCGTCTCGCGGTAGGCCACCTGCGGCTTGCCCACGTTGGCTTCCACGCCGAACTCGCGTTTCATGCGGTCGACCAGGATTTCCAGGTGCAGCTCGCCCATGCCGGCGATGATGGTCTGGCCGCTTTCTTCGTCGGTGCGCACGCGAAAGCTCGGGTCTTCCTGCGCCAGGCGGTTCAGCGCGACGCCCATCTTTTCCTGGTCGGCCTTGGTCTTGGGCTCCACCGCCTGCGAGATCACCGGCTCCGGGAACACCATGCGTTCGAGGATGATGGTCTTGTCGGGGTCGCACAGCGTGTCGCCGGTGGTCGCGTCCTTCAGGCCCACCGCGGCGGCAATGTCGCCGGCCCGCACTTCCTTGATCTCCTGCCGCTCGTTGGCATGCATCTGCAGGATGCGGCCCAGCCGCTCCTTCTTGCCCTTGACCGGGTTGTAGACCGAGTCGCCCGCCTTCACCACGCCCGAATACACGCGGAAGAAGATCAGCTGGCCCACGTAGGGGTCGGTCATGATCTTGAAGGCCAGCGCCGAGAAGGGCTCATCGTCGGTCGGGTGGCGTTCGGCGGGGCTGTCGTCGTCTTCGTTGTGGCCCAGGATGGCGGGCACGTCCACCGGCGAAGGCAGGTAGTCGATCACCGCGTCCAGCATCGCCTGCACGCCCTTGTTCTTGAAGGCGCTGCCGCACAGCATGGGCACGATCTCGCCGGCGATGGTGCGCTGGCGGATGGCGGCCTTGATCTCGTCTTCGGTCAGCGCTTCGCCGCCCAGGTACTTGTCCAGCAGTTCTTCGCTGGCCTCGGCGGCCGACTCGACCATCTTGTCGTGCCACTCCTGCGCGGTGGCCTTGAGGTTGTCGGGGATGTCCTGGTACTCGAAGCGCACGCCCTGGCTGCTGTCGTCCCAGACGATGGCCTTCATCTTCACCAGGTCGATCACGCCCTGGAAGTGGTCTTCGGCACCCACCGGGATCTGCACCGGCACGGCCACGCCCTTCAGGCGCTCGCCGATCTGCCGCTGCACGCGGAAGAAGTCGGCGCCCACGCGGTCCATCTTGTTGACGAAGGCCATGCGCGGCACCTTGTACTTGTTGGCCTGGCGCCAGACGGTCTCGCTCTGCGGCTGCACGCCGCCCACCGAGTCGTACACCATCACCGCGCCGTCCAGCACGCGCATGGAGCGTTCCACCTCGATGGTGAAGTCCACGTGGCCCGGGGTGTCGATGATGTTGATGCGGTGCTCGGGGTAGTTGCCGGCCATGCCCTTCCAGAAGGCCGTGGTGGCGGCCGAGGTGATGGTGATGCCGCGTTCCTGCTCCTGCTCCATCCAGTCCATCGTCGCGGCGCCGTCGTGCACCTCGCCGATCTTGTGGTTCACACCCGTGTAGAACAGGATGCGTTCGGTGGTGGTGGTCTTGCCGGCGTCGATGTGGGCGCTGATGCCGATGTTGCGGTAGCGTTCGATGGGGGTCTTGCGGGACATGGCGGGGGTCCTCCTGGCGGATCGGGCGGGGCGCCCGGGTTGGCCGCATGGCCGGCGCAGCTTAGCGGGCAGGCGTTAGGCTGGCGAGTGGCGGGGTCAAGCGGCCGTGCCGGTGCCCACCGCCGGTCGCCACTGGCACCGAAATCGCTTGCCCCGACCCGCTGTCCGTTGCACAAGCCCCATTCAAGATTCCACAGGGAGGAGAGCCCTCTTGGCCAAGATTCCACACGGCGTAGGACCGCAGTACCCGCAGGTGGTGGTGCTGGTCGGCGCCACCGGCGACCTGGCGCGCCGCAAGCTGCTGCCCGGCCTGTTCCACCTCGTCAGCGCCGGCTTCATCCCGGGCTGCCGCATCATCGGTGTGTCGCTGGACGACATTGACGCCGATGGTTTCCGCGACATCGCGCGCGGTGCGCTCAACGAGTTCTCCGCCCGGCCGGTGACCCCGGCCGACTGGGACGCCTTTGCGGCCACGCTGGACTATGTGCCGCTGTCCGCCGGCGCGCCGGTGCTGCGCGACGCGGTGCTGCGGGCCGAAGCCTCGCTGGGCCGCGAATGCCGCCGGCTGCACTACCTGAGCGTGCCGCCCAGCGCGGCGCTGCCGGTGGTGCGCATGCTGGGCGAAGCGGGCCTGGTGGAAAACGCCCGCATCGTGATGGAAAAGCCCTTCGGCACCGACCTGCAGAGCGCGGTGTCACTGAACGGTCATCTGCACGAGGTGTTTGCGGAGGAGCAGATCTTCCGCATCGACCACTTTCTGGGCAAGGAGCCGGCGCAGAACATCCTGGCCTTCCGCTTTGCCAACGGCCTGTTCGAGCCGATCTGGAACCGCAACTTCATCGACCACGTACAGATCGACGTGCCCGAGACGCTGGGCCTGGGCAAGCGGGCGGGCTTCTACGAGCAGACCGGCGCCTACCGCGACATGGTGGTCACCCATCTGTTCCAGATCCTGGCCTTCATGGCGATGGAGCCGCCCACCTCGCTGGAGCCGGTGCCCATCAGCGAAGAGAAGAACAAGGTCTTCCGCAGCATGCTGCCCATCCAGCCCAAGGACGTGGTGCGCGGCCAGTACAGCGGCTACCGCAAGGAAGAGGGCGTCGACCCCGAGAGCGACACCGAGACCTTCATCGCCCTCAAGTGCCACATCGACAACTGGCGCTGGGCCGGCGTGCCCTTCTACCTGCGCACCGGCAAGCGCATGGCGCAGGGCCAGCGCATCATCTCCATCGCGTTCCGCGAGCCGCCCAAGAGCATGTTCCCGCCCAACTCGGGCGTGGGCTCGCAGGGCCCCGACCACCTCACCTTCGATCTGGCCGATGCGTCGAAGATGTCGCTCTCGTTCTACGGCAAGCGGCCCGGCCCGGGCATGCGGCTGGACAAGCTGAGCCTGCAGTTCGCGATGCGCGACACCGGCATGATCGGCGAGGTGCTGGAAGCCTACGAGCGGCTGATCCTCGACGCCATGCGCGGCGACCGCACGCTGTTCACCACGGCCGAAGGCATCGAGCGGCTGTGGCAGGTGTCCACCGGCCTGCTGGAGCAACCGCCCCCGGTGCGGCTGTACGAGCAAGGCTCCTGGGGCCCCAAGCCCATCCACCAGCTGATCGCCCCCAACGCCTGGCGCCTGCCGTTCGAGCGGGTGTGGCGGGACCCGGATACGACCGGGGGTTGAGGGCTTGGCAGCGGGCTAGGTGAGGTAAAGAGACAGCGTCTTGCCGCAGGCCTGCGCGTACTTTCTCAGTGTGGCGAGAGAAGGCGAGTGCTTGCCCGTGGCCAGCGCTCTTTCCAGGCGTGCTACGGCCGGGGCGTGTGTGCCCATGCGCTCGGCCACCTGGGCTTGAGACAGCCCCGCCTCCTCGCGCGCCTTGAGCAAGAGGTCCAGCAGCGCGCCTTCTTCTCGCTCGATACGTTCGACTTCCTGGCGAACGCCCGGGCGCCGCATGAGCTGGGCAACGACTTCGTCATGGGTTCGCATGCTTCACCTCTTTCATCCGCTTGCGCGCAACCTCGATCTCGCGTTGGGGCGTTTTTTGGGTCTTCTTGATGAAGGAGTGCAACATCATCACCCGTCGCCCGACCAACGCACAGAAGAAGACCCTGGCAATGCCCTCCTGGCCCTTGAGCCGTAGCTCAAACAGACCTTCGCCGAACGCGTCAGTGTGTGGCGGACCCAGGTTCGGTCCGACCGCCATGATCCGCCTTGTGAGGACCACGTACCTGGCAGCGAGTGTGTCTGGAAGCGCGAGGATTTCCTCAGCCACGGTCTCGCTGTAGTACTCGATGGTGTAGGCCACGAGGTGATGATAACAAATTTGTTATCGAGGCAGTTGTCGACGCCAAGCCTGCACGTTCTGCACGCTCAGCTGCAGCAGGCCCTCGGGAGGGTCTGATACGCCCCCGACTTGCCGCGTCAATCGGCGCGGATGCCTCGCTGGGCGATCACCGCGCTCCACTTGTCCATCTCGGCCTTCAGGTGCGCGGCCAGTTGCTGCGGCGTGCTGCCGATGGGCTCCGCGCCGATGGCGGCGAAGCGGGCTTTCACCTCGGGCTGCTGCATCGCCGCCAGCAGAGCGGCATTCATCTTCTCGATCACCGGCTGCGGCGTGCCGGCCGGCACGAACACGGCGAACCACGGCGACAGCTCGTAGCCCGGCAGCCCGGCTTCGGCGATGGTGGGGATGTCCGGCAACGCGGGCGAGCGCCGGGCCGTGGTCACGCCCAGCGCGCGCAGCCGGCCCGATTCGATGTGCGGCCGCGCCGAGGTGATGCTGTCGAACATCATGTCGACCTGGCCGCCGATCAGGTCGGTCACTGCCGGCCCGCTGCCCTTGTAGGGCACATGCAGCAGGTCCAGCCTGGCCATCGACGCGAACAGCTCGCCGGCCAGGTGGATGGAAGTGCCGTTGCCGGCCGAGGCATAGGTGAGCTTGCCGGGGTTGGCCTGGGCGCGCCGGATCACGTCGGCCACGCTGCGCGCGGGGTTGGTCGCGCTGACCACCAGCACGTTGGGCACCACCGCCACCAGCGACACCGGGGCGAAGTCCTTGACCGGGTCGTACGACAGGCGGTGGTACAGGTAGCGGTTCACCGCCTGGCCGTTGGCCACGATCATCATCGTGGTGCCGTCGGCCGGTGACCGGGCGACCGCGTCGGCGCCGATGTTGCCGCCGGCGCCGGGCCGGTTCTCGATGACGAAGGTCTGCCCCAGCTGGCGGCCCATGTGCTCGGCCAGGGTGCGGGCGATGACGTCCATCGCCCCGGCCGGCGGAAAGGGCACGATCCACTTGACCGGGTTCGCGGGCCAGGGGGCCTGCGCGTCGGCATGGCCGGTGGTGCCCAGCAGGGTCAGGGCCGCGGCCGAGCCCAGCAGGCTGCGTCGTCGAAGGGTCATGCGGGTGTCTCCGTGTTGCCCGCACTGTGGCGCCGCACGGCAGGCGCGTCCAATATCGATGGGGTGCGGTGGCATACCTTTTCGGTATGCCGTCCGCCCCGGGCTGCTGGGTCAGGCGCCCTTGATCATCCCGCTGAGCCAGGCGCTCCAACGCGCCGGCTGGCCCAGGTAGGGCGCGGCGTCGAGCAGCGTGAACTGCCCCTCGCGTTCCAGCGCAAAGCTGGGAAAGCCGCGCGCACCCAGCTGTGCCATCAGGGCGCGGCTGTGCTGGATGTGGGCCTCGGTGGCCGGGCCGCGCAGCCGGTCGAAGGCCTGGCCAAAAGCCGCCGCGTCCAGCCCCAGCTCGGCCGCCACGGACCGGAGCACCGCTTCGTCCGCGATCCGCCGGCCTTGCACGTAGTGCGCTTGCTGCAGCCGCTCGAGCATCTGCAGGCCGCTGCCACCGACGGCCTCGGTCGCCAGGATGGCGGTGATCGGCGGCGACGAATCGAGCACCGCCCCATGGTCCTTCAGCAGCCCGTCGGTATAGCCAGGCCCGAAGGGCTGGCCGCTCAGGCGGGCGATTTTCTGGTCGTGGCCCACCACGAACGCCCGCAGCTCTGCGGTGACCGCCTTGCGCGCGGCGCCCGCCATCAGGCCGCCGCCGTGCGCCTGCATACGCACCTGCTCAGCCGCGGCCTGCACCAGCGGCGCGGCGCCGTAGCACCAGCCGCACAGCGGGTCGTAGAAGTAGTGCAGCGTGCTCACCACTTCATCTCGCCCTTGTTCACCTTGGCGCCGATGTCCAGCGCCACGCCCAGGCCGGCGTTGGGGTAGGCCTGCTTCATCGCGGCGATCAGCTCGGCGCTGTTGGCGGCCTTGGGCAGCTCCTGCTCGTAGCGGGCCAGGTAGGCCTGGCTCCAGGCCAGCTGGGTGGCGTCCTGCGCCTGGCCGGGCTGGCTGTGGCCGGGGATCACCGTCAGCGGGTTCAGCGCGGCCATCTGGCCCAGCTTCTTCGCCCAGTCGGCGCGCTCTTGCGGCGTCTGCGCGTCGGCCGTCCACAGGTGCAGGCCGGCGTAGACGTTCACGCCGCCGGCGATGGTCTTGATCGACGGAATCCACACGTAGCTGCGGTGTGGCTGGCTGTCGTCCAGACCGCGGATTTCCAGCGTCTGGCCTTCCAGCGTCAGGGTGTTGCCGGCCAGTACCTCGGGCAGCGGCACCTGCACCGGCGCATTGGCGCCCATGCGCGGGCCCCAGACCTGCAGCTTGGTGGGCAGGGTAGCCTGGATCTTCTTGAGCGTGGGTGCGGTGGTCACCACCTGGGCCTCGGGGAACACCTGCTTGAGCACCTGGATGCCGAAGTAGTAGTCCGGGTCGGCCTGGCTGATGTAGATGGTCTTGAGCACCTTCTTGCTGTCCAGCACCATGGCCGCGATGCGCAGCGCATCGGCACGGGTGAAGCCGGCGTCCAGCAGCACGGCATCGGTTTTGCCCGCCACCAGCACGGCATTGACGTGGAAGCTGTTGGCGTCGGCGTTGTAGACCTGCACGGTCAGCGGCGCGGCGCTCTGGGCGGCGGCGTCGGGGGCGATCACGCCCAGGCTCAAGGCGGCGGGCAGCAGGGCCAGGGACAGGGTACGAAAGGCGTTCATCAAGGGGCTCCGGTATCCAGGTGGGATGACGATGGCGCCACTGTATTTGGATGGTTTTGATAGATAAACGCTCTTAAAGTAGAAAGATTGTCAACCAGATCGATCGCCCACCATGGACCACCTCGGCGCCATCCGCAGCTTTTTGCAGGTTGTGGACGAAGGCAGCCTGACCCGCGCGGCCGACACGCTGGACCTGTCGCGCGCGATGGTCAGCCGCCACGTGGAAGCGCTGGAGCGCTGGCTGGGTGCCCGGCTGCTGCACCGCACGACACGGCAGCTGAGCCTGAGCGAAGCCGGCCAGGAACTGCTGCCGCTGCTGCGCCAGATGCAGGCGCTGGCCACCGACGTCCAGGCCCTGTCGGGCAGCCGCAGCGCCGAGCCCACCGGCAAGCTGCGGGTGACCACCAGCACGTCTTTTGCGATCGAGCAGCTGACCCGGGCGGTGGTGGAGTTCCAGCAGCACCATCCCCGCATCCAGGTCGAGCTGCTGGCGCAGGACCGGGCGGTGGACCTGGTGGCCGAGCGCATCGACATCGCCATCCGCATCACCAACCGGCTGGACGAAGGCCTGGTCGCGCGGCGGCTGGCCAGCTGCCGGTCGGTGCTGTGTGCATCACCGGCCTACCTGGCCCGGCGGGGGTGGCCGCAGACGCCCGCCGACCTGCGCCTGCACGACTGCATCACCCACGCCTTTGGCAGCCGCGCCGAATACCGCCTGACCCGGAACGGCCAGCCGGTGCGGGTGGAGGTGACCGGCCCGCTGTCGTGCAACGAAACCGCGCTGCTGCGCGAAGCGGCCATTGCCGGCGCGGGCATCGCGATGCTGCCGACCTACTTCGTGGCCGAGGCGCTGCGCGCCGGCGCCCTGGTGCGCGTGCTGGACGACCACGAGCCCGAGCATTTCGGCATCCATGCGGTGTACCTGTCGCGGCAGCATCCGCCGGTGGCGCTCAAGCTGCTGATCGATTTTCTGGCCGAGCGCTTTGCCAGCGCGGCCGATGCCTGGGATGCGCAGGTGCTCCAAGGCGCCTGAAGGCGCTTGAAGGCGCCCCGACCTACACCCCCAGGTAGCGCACGTCCCCCAGCAGCATCGCCCGCATCTCGGCCAGCTCGGCCTTGTGCAGCAGCTCGATCGGGAAGGGCGCGCCGCAGGCCCTGTCGGCCAGCGGGCCGTCGATCACGCCGCGGGCGCTCAGGTCGGCCAGCGACAGGCGGTGGTCGATCACGCAGGACTTGATCAGCACCAGCCGTTCGGCATTGAGGTTGCGCGCCAGGTCGAAGGCGATGGTGTCGGAGCTGGCGTCCCAGTTGCTGCGGTCGTCGGCCACATCGCGTTGCAAGTCCAGCGGCAGCCACAGCGCGGTGCGGCCGGTGTGCAGCACACGCTGGATGTCGCTCTTGCGCTGGGCCAGATGCAGCGCGGGGTTGATGGCGTGCAGCTGGTAGGCCGTCTGCGCCATCGCCAGCACCGCCATATTGTGGGCGGCCAGGTCGTCGAAGGCCCACTCGCGCTGGGCATGCCGCACCTCGTTCGCAAAGCGGCCACCGCCGGGCACCACTGTCACCCGGCCGCCGCCCAGGTCGGCCAGCAGCTCCAGCCAATGGGGCAACAACGGGTCGGTGCACACGCTGCCGCCGATCTTGACGACCCACATCTAGCGCCGCTCCTCGCGATGTTCCTGGTACAGCGCCGCCACCGCCACGCAGGGGGCGCACACCTGGGCCCAGCCCGCCACCTCCGGCGCCGCGCCGGCCACATGGCTGGCATAGCGCACGCAGCGCTGCAGGGGCGCCTCGGGCAGGCTGGCGGCGGCCATCACGTCGGCCACCAGAAAGTCGCCGCAGCCGGCGCTGACCACCAGGGCCTCGTCGCCCAGGCCGTGCAGCAGGGCCACGCGGCGCAGCTGGCTGCCCAGCTCGGCCACCTGGGCGGCGCGCCAGGCATGGGCCATCTGCAGCCAGTCGGCCGGGGTGGCGTCGCGCGCATCCAGGCCGATCATGCGGGCCAGGCGGCGGCGCGTGGCTTCCAGGTCCTTGGCACCGCCATCGGCCGGCGGGTACAGGTCGTGCGCCGGGTTCAGCTCGCCGGTCAGCCGGTAGACGTCGGCGGTGGTGGCGAACAACTCGTTCATCACGTTGAGCATGCGGCCGCCGAAGCCGATGCGCGGGCCCAGCGCGCACAGCGGCGTGCGCACCACGCCGTGGTACACCAGCTCGCCGGTGGCCAGGCGGTCGACGTCGCTGCGGGCGCTGGTCAGCACCCGGCCACCGCGAAAGGCGATCAGGTCGCAGGTGGTGCTGCCGATGTCCACCAGCACGCCTTCGGCTGCGCTGTTGCCCAGAGGCCGGGCGGCATGGCGGGCGGTGGCCAGCCAGTTGGCCGAGGCGATCTGCGCCCACTGCCGGCCCGCGTCCACCACGTCCACCCAGCCGTCGTCGCCGGCATAACACTGCACCGCACCCAGCCGCTGCGCCACCAGCGCGGCGATGCGCTGCACGCCTTCTTCGCGGTGGGCGAACAGGTCCACCATCTCGCCGGTCATGGTCAGCGCATGGTGGGCGCCGGCCATCTGCGGCCAGCGGGCCTGCGCATCGGCCAGCGCGCGCTCCAGGTGGTCCAGGCCTTGCCACAAGGGGCAGGCCCACTGCGCCACGTCCACGATGCGGCCCGGCACCATCAGGCAGGCCTTGGCATGGGCGCCGCCGATGTCCCAGCCGACGATGACGCCCTGGCGCTCAGGCATGGGCCGGCTCCCGCGCGAACAGCGACAACAGCTCGGCCGCCAGCGGCCTTTCCAGCGCGGCCGACAGGCCGGCGTAAGCGCAGGTGATGCGCGGGTTCACCTCGATCACCACCGGCCCCAGCTGCGCATGCCACACCAGGTCGATGCCGACGAAGCCCTTGAGCCCTGGCAGCGCGCGCGCCACGCCTGCGGCCACCGTGCCCAGCGCCTCGGCCGCCGGCAGCGCATTGACCTGCACGCCGCGAAAGCGCACCTGGCCCGCATCGTCCACCACCACCTGCTGGCTGTTGACGCTGAGCACCTCCACCTCGCCCTGGCCGCGGCACAGCAGCGAGAGGCTCAGCGCATCGCCTTCCACCCAGGGCTCCAGCGTGGCCGGCTGGCCGCGCGCGCTGCGGGCCCGCAGGTCCTGCAGAGCCGCGTCGTGGCGCGTGTGCACGCGGGTGTCGATGGCGCCAGCGCCGTCGTCGGGCTTGACCACCCAGCGCCGTGCATCGTCCACGTCGTGCGGCGTCGGCACGCCGGCCGCCTGCAGCCGCTGCAGGGTGGCCTGCTTGGAGCTGGCCACCGCAATGGCCTGCGGGCTGCAGCCCATCCAGCGCGCCGGGCTCACGCAGCGGCTGTACTTGAGCAGCAGGCCGCCGGTTTCGGGCGCCACCACGCAGGCCAGGTCGTGCGCCGCGGCTTCGCGCGCCATGAAGTCGACCGCCGCTTCGCCGGTGCGCGCGGCCAGGCTGCGGGCGCCGGCCGGCAGCTCGGGCGCATGGCGGCACACGGCGGCCGACACCTGCACGCCGGGCAGCGTCAGCAGGTCGGCCACCAGTGCATCGCGCATCAGCCGGCCCATGGGCATGAGTTCGTCGCGCTCTGCCTCGCTGCCGACTTCACCCCCCCCGGTGAGATACTCGAACACGAACACCCGCTTCATTGCTGCACCTGCATGTCGGCCGAGACCTCGCTCATTCCCGTGATGGACCTGCTCGGTGGGCAGGTGGTTCGTGGTGTGCGGGGCGACCGCCAGGCATACCGCCCCATCGTCTCCGCGCTGTGCGGCAGCAGCGACCCCGTCACCGTGGCGCGCATTCTCTGCGCGCATTGCGCCACCCGCCGGTTGTACGTGGCCGACCTCGATGCGCTGACCGGCGGGCGTGCGCAGTACGCGGTGCTCAACAGCCTGATCGAAGCCTTGCCCGGGCTGGAGCTGTGGCTGGACGCCGGCTTTGCCGATGCCGCCGCGGCGCAGGCGCTGGTCGCGCGGCTGGGCAGCTTTGCCGCCGCCCATGTGGTGCCGGTGTATGGCAGTGAATCACTGGCCTCGCGCGAGGCGCTGGCCCAGGCCTTCAACCGGCAAGACCCGCTGGGCGCCCGCGCCGTGCTGTCGCTGGACCGGCGCGACGGCCAGCCGATGGACCCGGCCGGCTGCTGGCAGGCCAGCGCGCTGTGGCCGCAGCGCATCATCGTGATGACGCTGGAGCGCGTCGGCTCCAATGCCGGCCCCGACCTGGAAACCCTGCAGGCCGTGCGCCTGCGGGCAGCGCCGGGCACCCAGCTCATCGGGGCGGGCGGGGTGCGCCATCCGCAAGACCTGCTGCATGCGCATGAAGCCGGCGCCCAGGCCTGGCTGGTGGCCAGCGCCCTGCACGACCGGCAGTTGCCGCCGGTGGCGCCAGCGGCCTGACGCTGCACGGCGCTTGAGCAGCGCAGGCGCCCCCGTGCTTTCCCGCATGCGCTGCCGATCTTGCCGCTGTTACCCCTGCGCCTCACTGCCACCTCCTGCCTTCGGTGCGCCGTCGCATCACGTTTCATGCCACCGTTCCGCGGCGCCTGCACGCCGCGGCGCCAGGCCAAAAGCGGCACACTCTGTGGCACATCTGGCGGCAAACGAGGCCGACCGGCCCTGCCGGCACGGGCTGGCGCGGTGGCACATCGCTTGCGTTGCTGCGGCTGATGACCTCGACCTGGAGCAACGCGTGGACCTGCCCGTTCTGCCCGCTGTTGTGCAGCACGGGCGGCGCGCAGCCGGGTCCGCAGGGTCTGGCCTGCCGCCGCGCCGCCAGCGGCCTGGCCCGGTTCACCGACCAGCCTTCCGCCGCGCAGCCCAGCGTGGCCGGCCAGCCCGCGCCGCTGACCGCCGCAGTGGCTGAAGCGGCCCGCCTGCTGCAGGCCAGCCGCCAGCCCTTGTTCGGCGGCCTGGCCACCGACGTGGCCGGCGCCCGCGCGCTGTACCCGCTGGCCTGCGCCACCGGCGCCATCTGCGACGTGGCGGCCGGCACGCCGTTGTTTGAAAGCCTGCGGGTGCAGCAGGACAAGGGCGGCTTCACCACCACGCTGGCCGAGGTGAGCGAGCGCGCCGACCTGCTGCTCATCGTCACGCCCGATGCCGACGATGCACCGTCGGACTACGTGCGCGACCTGCTGGACCGCTGCGCCCACCGCACGCCCACCGTGCTGCGCCTGGCCGAGCTGGCCGGTGCGGCGGACCTGTTCGACACCCTGGCCCTGCTGGCCGCGCTGGTGGCCGGCCGCAGTGCGGTCAAGGCGCGCGCGCCCCAGGCGCTGCTGGCGCTGGCCGAGCAACTGCAGGCCGCCCATTACGCGGTGCTGGTGTACGAAACCGGCCGCCTGCCGCCGCACGGCGGGCTGCTGATCGAGGCGCTGCAGCGCGTGGTGGCCACGCTGAACCAGCGCACGCGCGCCGCGGCCCTGGGCCTGGGCGGCGGCGATGGCGCCTACACGGTGAACCAGGTGTTCACCTGGCTGTCGGGCCTGCCGCTGCGCAGCCGCGCCGCCCCCGGCGGGCTGGAGCATGAGCCGCTGCGCTTTGCCACCGACCGCCTGCTGGCCGGTGGCGCGGTGGATGCGCTGCTGTGGATCTCGTCCTTCGGCCCGCTGCCGGTGCCACGCGCGGCGCAAGGCCTGCCGCGCATCGTGCTCGGCCACCCCGACCAGGCGGCCGAAGGCGACGACGTGTTCATCCCCGTGTCCACGCCCGGTGTGGGCAGCCGCGGCCACCTGTTCCGCACCGATGGCTCGGTGCTGCTGCCGCTGCAGCCGTTGTACGAAGACACCTTGCCCACCGTGGCCGCCGTGCTGCGCGACATCCACCAGGCCTTGTCGGCCGCCACCCCGGAAGCTGCGCGATGACCGCCACCACCGTGCTGCGCGGCGGCCGCGTGATCGACCCCACGAACGGCGTGGACGAGGTGCGCGACCTGTATCTGCGCGATGGCCGCATCGTCGGCCCCGACCCGGCGGCGCAGCCGATAGACGCCAGCGGCTGCGTGGTGATGGCCGGCGGCATCGACCTGCACACCCACATCGGCGGCGGCAAGGTCAACCTGGCGCGGCTGCTGCTGCCCGAAGACCACCGCCGGGCCGACGGCTCACCCATCGCGCTGCCCGACAACCTGCTGGAGTTGGCCAGCTGCGGCAGCTGCACGCCGGGCACGCTGGCCACCGGCTACCGCTACGTGGAGATGGGCTACACCGCCGCCTTCGAGCCGGCGATGATGGCCTGCAACGCGCGCCACAGCCACATGGAGATGGGCGACACGCCCATCCTGGACCATGGCGCCTACGTGATGCTCGGCAACGACGAGCTCTTTTTGGAGATGCTGGCGCGCGGCGAAGACTTCCAGCGCATCCGCGACTACGCGGGCTGGACGATCAACGCCGCCAAGGCCATGGGCATCAAGGTGGTGAACCCCGGCGGTATCTCGGCCTTCAAGTTCAACCAGCGCAAGCTGGACGTGGACGAAGCCCATGTGCACTGGCAGGTGACGCCGCGCCAGGTGGTGCACACGCTGGCCCGCGCGCTGCACGAGCTGGGCGTGCCGCACCCGCTGCACATCCACGGCAGCAACCTGGGCGTGGCCGGCAACATCGCGTCCACGCTGGCCACCATCGATGCGCTGGAAGGCCTGCCCGCGCACCTGACGCACATCCAGTTCCATGCCTACGGCACCGAGGGGCCGAAGAAGTTCTCGTCGGCCGCGCAGCCGCTGATCGAGGCCGTGAATGCCAATGCCAACGTCAGCATCGACGTCGGGCAGATCATGTTCGGCCAGACGGTCACCGCCTCGGGCGACACCATGCGCCAGCACGCGCAGTCGGGCTTTGCGCACCCGCGCAAGTGGATCGGCGCCGACATCGAGTGCGAAGCCGGCTGCGGCGTGGTGCCCTTCCGCTACCGCGAGCAGAGCTACGTCAATGCGCTGCAATGGGTCATCGGGCTGGAGATCTTCT
>NZ_CAXFDV010000600.1:0-2880 GCF_964001545.1 uncultured Aquincola sp. | reverse complement strand
GCCTGGCCCTGCAGCGGCTGCCGCTGCCCGACCACCACGACTTCGCGCAACTGCCCTGGCCCGCATCCGCGCCCGACGTGCTCATCACCGAAAAGGACGCGGTGAAGCTGCCGCCGGCCCGCCTGCCGCCGGGCCAGCGCGTGTGGGTGGCCACGCTAGACTTCCGCCTTCCGCCCGGCTTTGCCGCGGCCCTGCAGCAACTGCTGCCCCAGCCACCTACCGCCCCATGACGCTCGACCATCGCCTGATCGACCTGCTGGTGTGCCCCGTTTGCAAGGGCCCGCTGGAGATGCTGCGTGACGACGCCAACCAGCCCACCGAACTGGCCTGCCGCGCCGACCGACTGGCCTTCCCGATCCGCGACGGCCTGCCGGTGATGCTGGAAGGCGAAGCCCGCAACCTGGACTGACCGCGGCATGCGCTTTTCGGTGCTGATTCCGGCGCGGCTGGCCTCGACCCGGCTGCCGCGCAAACCGCTGGCCGACATCGGCGGCCTGCCGATGGTGGTGCGTGTGGCGCAGCGCGCGGCGCTGGCCGGCGCGCAGCAGGTGGTGGTGGCCGCCGACGATGCGCAGATCGTGCAGGCCTGCGAAGCCCATGGCGTTCGCGCCCTGCTCACCCGCACCGACCACGCCAGCGGCAGCGACCGCCTGGCCGAGGCCTGCGAGCTGCTGGGCTTGCAGGGCGACGACGTGGTGGTCAACGTTCAGGGCGACGAGCCCTTGATCGACCCCGCGCTGATCAGCGCCTGCGTGCAGCAGTTGCTGCAGCGGCCCGACTGCGTGATGAGCACCGTGGCCCATCCCATCGCCGAGCAGGCCGACCTGGCCAACCCGAACGTGGTCAAGGTGGTGCTGGATGCGCAGGGTCGCGCGCTGTACTTCAGCCGTGCGCCGCTGCCCTGGTGGCGCGACGGCAGCCAGCCGGGCCAGCCGGCGCTACCGCAGCCGCCGGCCCTGCGCCATGTGGGCCTGTATGGCTATCGCGCGGGCTTCCTGCGCGGCTTTCCGCGGCTGGCCGCTTCGCCGCTGGAAACCATTGAGGCGCTGGAGCAGCTGCGGGTGCTGTGGCATGGCGAACGCATCGCGGTGCACGTCAGCCATGAGGTGCCTGCGGCGGGCGTGGACACGCCCGAAGACCTGGCCCGCGTGCGGGCGCTGGTGGCGGCCGCGCAAGGCACTGCGCAAGGCGCCGCATAAGGCCTTGGCGGCCTGATGCCGCCTCACGTTTCCCCCGGGGTCGGCGCCGGGGCGACGTCAGTTTCGCGCAGGGGAGCGCGTGGTATCTTCCACCATCCAGGCAAGGGGGTGATTCATGCCACTTCCTGCAGCCACAGACATAAAACATTCGTCAATACGAGGACACCGATGAGACTGATCCTGCTGGGGGCGCCGGGTGCCGGCAAAGGAACCCAAGCCACCTTCCTGTGCCAGAAGTACGGCATCCCGCAGGTCTCCACCGGTGACATGCTGCGCGCGGCGGTCAAGGCCGGCACGCCGCTGGGCATCGAAGCCAAGAAGGTGATGGACTCGGGTGGCCTGGTCAGCGACGACCTCATCATCGGCCTCGTCAAGGAACGCATCGCCCAGCCCGATTGCGCCAAGGGCTTCCTGTTCGACGGCTTCCCCCGCACCATTCCGCAGGCCGAAGCCATGCGCGCGGCCGGCGTCAAGATCGACGCGGTGCTCGAGATCGACGTGCCGCACGAGGCCATCATCGAACGCATGAGCGGCCGCCGCACGCACCAGCCTTCGGGCCGCACCTACCACGTCAAGTACAACCCGCCCAAGGTGGAAGGCAAGGACGACGTGACCGGTGAAGACCTGATCCAGCGCGAAGACGACAAGGAAGAAACCGTCAAGAAGCGGCTGGAGGTCTACCGGAGCCAGACCCGCCCGCTGGTGGACTACTACTCGCAATGGGCCGCCACCGGCGACGCCCAGGCACCGCGTTACCGCCGCATCAGCGGCACCGGCAGCGTGGACGAGATCACCGCGCGCGCGCTGCAGGCGCTGGGCTGACCGGCATGGACATCGCAGGCAAGGTCTTCATCGTCACCGGCGGCGCTTCGGGCCTGGGCGAAGGCACGGCACGCATGCTGGCCGCCCAAGGCGGCAAGGTGGTCATCGCCGACCTGCAAGCCGACAAGGGCGAAGCCCTGGCGCAGGAGCTGGGCGGCGCCTTCGTCAAGTGCGACGTGAGCCAGGAAGCCGACGGCCAGGCCGCGGTGGCCAAGGCCACCTCGCTGGGCAAGCTGGTGGGCCTGGTGAACTGCGCCGGCATTGCGCCGGCGGCCAAGACGGTGGGCAAGGACGGCGCGCATGCGCTGGCGCTGTACACCAAGGTGATCACGGTCAACCTGATCGGCAGCTTCAACATGATCCGCCTGGCCGCCGAAGCCATGGCCCGCAACGAGCCCGAAGCCACCGGCGAGCGCGGCGTGCTGATCAGCACCGCCAGCGTGGCCGCCTACGACGGCCAGATCGGCCAGGCGGCCTATTCCGCCAGCAAGGGCGGCGTGGTGGGCATGACCCTGCCCATTGCCCGCGACCTGGCCCGCAACGGCATCCGCAACATGACCATCGCGCCGGGCATCTTCGGCACCCCGATGCTGTTCTCGATGCCCCAGGAAGTGCAGGACGCCCTCGCGGCCGGCGTACCCTTCCCTTCACGCCTGGGCACGCCGCAGGACTATGCCAAGCTGGTGCACGCCATCATCACCAACGAGATGCTCAACGGCGAGGTGATCCGGCTGGACGGAGCGATTCGGCTGGCGCCGAAGTGAGCTGACCACCGGCACAGCCTTGACTGCAGGGTTGACCTCTCGCATCATGGCTGTGAACGATGAAATCGCGCCGGATCCAGGAGATTTACGCCCCT